>JBEBGA010000654.1:0-1110 GCA_040081695.1 Pyrinomonadaceae bacterium | reverse complement strand
CTTTAATTCTTCGAGCCTGAGTTCAAGCGCGGCGATGCGCGAGCCAATTTCCCGCAGTTGTGCGAGATAGCCTTCGATTTTGTCCTGACTAGCCGACGGCATACTTCTGAGTTGGGTAACAAGTTCCTGCAATTCGGTTTGTTCTTTGTAAAGCAGCGCGAGTTCCGCCAAAATCATTTCGCGGTCATAAAGCATTCGTTCAAAAGATACATCGAGCCGTGCTAATCGTTCGAGATTCTTTAAACTTGCGTCGGCACGTCGCCCGATGGTGTGTTTGAGATAATCGTCCAAATCGCGCTTGTTCGCTTCCATATCGAAAATGCCGTTGCGATAGCGGCGCGAGATATTGACGATGGCTTGAATCTCACTCCGAATTGAGTTTTCGATTTGTTTTTTGAGTTCAAAAACGCCTTTGACAATCCGCCCGACTGCTGCCCAGCCTTCAACCATTTGTTTGTTCTTCGTGATTTGTTCGTCCACGATGGAAAGAATCCCGCGCAGAGAACTGACCTGTTCAATGGCTTTTTGATACATCGTCGTATATTGCTCGACGGTTTTGATCCAACGGGCGACTTCATCAATTTTTTTCTCAACTTGGAGCGCATAATTAGTCGGGTCAAACACCGCCCATTGTGCCTTAGTCGGCTGTGCCGCTGGGAATATTAGGAAAGAAGTCAGAATGAGTGCGATGACGAATTGATGAATGATTTTTAAGTTTTTCATATTTTTTAACCGGCATTGCTGTTTGCAAATGCGCGAAATTCCTCCAGATGTTCAAGTTTTATTTCAGTCATTCCGGCGGCGGTCAAACCTAACGGATAATGCTCGGCGAGCCACGCTAAAACGAAGGCAAAAGGCTGATTCGGCATCAATCGTTCGACCAAAGCTCGTGCGTTTTTCTCGTTCGCGTCTGTTGTCGAATTCCACCGCTCAATCGGTGATTGGCTGACCGTTGCCATTTCCACGATTTTGTCGTCGCCCGAACCGATCACCATCACCCATTGCGTATAACTTCCGTAAGGATTGCGGATACTGCGGATAGCGGTTTGGGTTTCTTTCGGTAGTTCGCAGTCTTTGACGAGCCGGTCAAAATTACCGATTTGTTTGCCG
>JBEBGA010000259.1:0-4669 GCA_040081695.1 Pyrinomonadaceae bacterium | reverse complement strand
CGCACAGTTGATCAAAACCTCTTGCTGATTGGCTAGTTCCATCATGTATTTCTGAGCAGCCGTGCCAAGCACCATTAATGCAGTTTTCTTTGCATTCGCGGCAAGCTTTGTCTCCGCCGCAAGAATGCCGGTATCCTCGTCAAACGACATTTGCGGGTTCAAGATCTCTTCTTGCAAAGCGGTTGCCGCTTGCAACAATCCGAGCTTGCCTTTCATCGCTCGTTTCATGAGTTGTCCCGGGATCAGCATGCGATTGATCTCGTTCGTGCCCTCAAAAATACGATTGATGCGGCTGTCGCGGTACGCTTTTTCGGCCGGATAATCCGCCGAATATCCATAACCGCCGTAGATCTGTACCATCTCATCAACGACATAATCGAGAGCCTCAGAACAAGCGACTTTGTTGATCGACGATTCGACCGCGTATTCCTCGATAGACTGCAGCTTCTTATCATTGCCATGATCTTCGCCGATCAAAGCATCGATCATGCCTACCGTTCGGTAGGTGATCGATTCGGCAACCCAAGTGCGGATCGCCATCTCGGCAAGCTTGTGCTTGATCGCACCAAACGACGAGATGGGTTTGTTGAACTGATGACGCTCATTGGCATATCTCACCGCCTCGTGAATTGCCAACTTTGCACCGCCGGTCACGCTCGCTCCGAGTTTGAAGCGTCCCACATTCAGCACGTTAAATGCGATCTTGGCACCGTCGCCGACGTTGCCGATGAGATTACCGACCGGGATCTTTGCGTCGGAAAGGATGACCGCCGTCGTCGACGAAGCCTTGATACCGAGCTTGTGCTCTTCGTTGCCGGGACGGCAATTGTCGCTACGCGGGACCAGAAAGCACGAGAATTTTTCTTTCTCGCCATCGACCTTGGCAAAGACTAGATACACGTCGGCAAATCCGCCGTTCGTGATCCACATCTTTTCGCCGTTAAGCGTCCAAGTCTGGCCGTCTTCGGAAAGTTTGGCGACGCATTTTGCACCAAGGGCGTCCGAGCCTGAGCTGGATTCGGTCAGGCAGTACGCGGAAACGGCTTCGCCGGAGGTGATCTTTGGGATCCACTCGTTTTTGAGTTCCTCAGAACCCCAATAGAGTATAGGAAGCAAGCCGATCGAGGTTTGGGCACCGTAGGTCGAACCAAACCCGCTGCCGCGTCCGACCATCTCGGCAATGATGCAGCCCGAAGTCTGATCAAGCGCCAGGCCGCCGTATTCCTCCGGTATATTTGCACCGAGCAGCCCCAACTCACCCGCCTTTTTCAACAGGCCGCGCCCAACTTCGTAGTCATGCTCCTCAAGTGCGGGCATATTTGGCACGACCTCGTTGTCGATATACTCACGGCACGTTTCGCCGATCATCTTATGCTCGTCGGAAAAATCCTCCGGCGTAAAAACCTCGGACGGCGTCTGGTCAGCGATCAAAAACTCGCCGCCTTTTACATATTCTTTTTCCATTTGTGCTTCCATTTTCTTGTCGGAACCGCCTGCGTAAGCGGGCGGTCAGCTCCTGTAATATATTAAATTCCTGTCCAACTGGCCGCCCGCTTACGCAGGCGGTTCTGACTTAGATCCTCTCAAATATTCCCGCTGCTCCCATGCCGCCGCCCACGCACATTGTGACCATGCCGTAGCGTTTGCTTGTGCGTTTTAGTTCCTGCAAAACGGTCGCGGTCAGCTTTGCTCCGGTGCATCCCAAGGGATGGCCGAGGGCGACGGCTCCGCCGTTGACGTTGACCTTGCTTGGGTCCATTTCGAGGACCTTCATCACTGACAAACCCTGCGCGGCAAAGGCTTCGTTTAGCTCGATGACGTCGATCTGGTCGAGCGTGAGTCCCGCCATTTTAAGAGCCTTCGGAATCGCATAGACCGGACCGATGCCCATTTCTTCGGGCAGGCATCCGGCGGTCGCGAACGACACAAATCGTGCGAGCGGCTTGATGCCAAGCTCATTTGCCTTGTCCGCCGACATCACCACCGCAGCGGCAGCACCATCTGACATCTGCGACGAATTGCCCGCCGTGACCGTGCCGTTAACGTGAAAAACTGCTCGCAGTTTTGCCAACCCCTCGACCGAAGTATCAGCACGTGGGCCTTCGTCCTGGGCAAAAACGATCTCTTTGCGGCGAACGCGTCCGCCCTCGTCAAGCTCATCGACATAGACATTCATCGGCACGATCTCGTCGGTAAATTTGCCTTCCGCAATAGCAGCGAGCGCCTTTCGGTGCGAATTGTATGAGAATTCGTCAGCCTGCTCACGAGTGATCTCGTATTTGCGTGCAAGATTTTCAGCCGTCAGGCCCATGTTCAGATAGTAATCAGGATATGTGTCCGCCAGCCCCGGATTTGGGCGAAACGTGTTTCCGCCCATCGGGATAACGGTCATCGATTCGAGTCCGCCCGCGACAATTGCATCAGCACCGCCGATCATAACGCGCTCAGCCGCCATCGCGATCGTCTGTAAACCGGACGAGCAGTAGCGGTTAACTGTCATCGCCGAAGCCTCGACCGGCAGCCCGGCGAGTATCGACGCCGTCCGCGCGACGTTCATCCCCTGCTCAGCCTCAGGAAACGCGCAGCCCATGATGACATCGTCGATTAGCTCCGGTGAAACGCCTGCACGAGCAACAGCCTCTCGTATCGCCGTCGCCCCAAGCTCGTCCGAACGCGTGTTTCTCAAAGTGCCCTTAGGCGCCTTACCCACAGCCGTCCGCACGGCCGATACAATTACTGTTTCTTTCATATTTTATGACCTGTTCACAAAATGAGTGAATGTTCATTCATTTTGTCATTAAACCTCAAAATTGGCAAGACAATTTGCCAAAACTCAATGATTTTTCTCACAATAACATTTATAATAATCTTCTAAATTTCCCTATCAGTTCGGTCTTAGTTTTAAATAATACGATATGAAAAACATCATACTCACACTATTTCTCTGCTTGCCGCGGCTGCTTCCGTCGCTCAGAATCCGGTGGTCCTTTGCCAAAATCAGGTCCGTGCACAGCAATACGAAGCGGCCTTAACAACTTGCGAAGAAGCCGCAAAAACGAACGCCCTCTATGGCCGGCACGGACGCGGTATGGCATATTTGGGCCTGATGCAGTGGGGCAACGCCGTTACCGAATTTTCGGCGGCGATCGCAGCGAATGGACGCGCGGCCGAGTTGTTTATCTTTCGCGGCAACGCCTATTACTACAAAGGCGATTATCGCCCGGCAGTCGAAGATTTTGAGCGGGCGGTTATGCTTGAGCCGCGAGCCGCTGCTGCTGTGCAGCCCATGATTGCACAGGCAAAGGCCATGGCCGGATTAACGCCCGTTCCCGAAAAGATAAGCAATACGACGGTAAGAGCATCGCTAAACCTGTCGCTCGAGGCAAACAATATGGTCATCTCGCGGAGCGTGATGGTTCTCAATAAAGAACCGCAGGAAAAGATCGATGCGATCGAAAAGCAGGCTCAAGCAAAGATCGACGAGGCCCTAAAAATCAATAAATATAACGCTCACGCCTATTCGATACGCGGATCGCTTTACAAAGCCCAGAACAAATTAGACCTGGCAGTTTTCGAATATTCTAAGGCGATCGCGATCGAGCCCAAAAAAATTGACAACTATAAGTATCGTGCGGAGATCTACGCCGAAGGAAAAAATTATCCGTTCGCGCTTGCAGACCTTGCTAAGATGACGGAGATCGATCCGAAATCAAATCAGGCGTACCTTGACCGAGCGAAGATCTATACAGATCTGAAAAAAGATGATCTAGCCTATGCTGAGTTGACGAAGGTAGTCGAGCTCGCGCCAAAAGATGCGTTTGGCTACGGGATGCGTGCCTCTCACTTGCTCCGCCGGGGCGATCTGGAACGGGCGTTTGCCGACCTCAACACTCAACTCACGCTCGATCCAAAAAACGATTTTGGCATGTCGATGCGCTGCGAATATTACAATAAAAAAGGCAATTACGCCGCAGCATTAAAAGACTGTACCGGCGCCATCGCGAAAGACGGTTTTATAACCGCCGACAACGCATTGTTCGAACGCGTCACCACATACATCGGCCTCAAAAAATACGACCTGGCACTCGCCGATGTCGCTGCACTGGAAAAACGCAACATCATCGCGGCCGATTCAATAGCGGTGAAACGTGGATTGGTATTAAAAGCTCAGGGTAAAAAAGCAGAAGCAAAAGCTGCGTTCGAAGCCGCACTCAAGGCTAATCCGAAAAACGAAAATGCGGCAAAGGAGCTGGCGGCAATTAAACCTTAGCCGTTTAAGAATATCTTTCAACGATTACCGTTAACGCCGCTTTGCTATTTCAGACGTTTAACTTCTCCCGAATCCGTGTCTTCAAAAGCGGCATACACCAGCGGCGAAGAACTTATTTCTGTACGAATTCGAATTTTTTGTTCGTCAGTTGCATCTTTGCAGAACGGAACGGTTATGATTGTCACGCCGGGTACGGTGCGAGGATAGGAAAAATTACAGACACCATCCGCGAACAACAAACTCAAATCTCCATTCGCGTGAAAAATTTTCTTCCTTAATATGTCCTCGTCAAATCTGCGTATCTCTTCTTGAGACGCACCTTTTTTAATAACAAGAACAATCCGATTCGTGAGGTCATAGTCGAGTGGCCGCATTTCATTCGAACCGTTCGTCTCGTAC
>JBEBGA010000258.1:0-4680 GCA_040081695.1 Pyrinomonadaceae bacterium | reverse complement strand
GCTAAGAGTATGATCTGCATGTTTTGTTTGTTAACTGAGGTATCGCGGCGATATTGATCGCCCGAATAATAATAAAACTATCGCGAATAAAAGGGAAGATACCAAAAAATCATAAGTTGAAAATTGCAGGCAGTCATTTTCAAATATTTGCCATCAGAGTCGCATATGGATGCCATGAGCAATTATTATCGGCTTTGTTTATTATCTGAAATGAGTGTAGTATCACAGAAATCTTCCAACGTCTTGATCATTTACCAGGAGACCGCATGAGACCCATCACCATCTTATTGTCCGTCGTTTTTTTCGCTTTAGCCACTATCTTCATTCCTCACGGTTTCAACGTGTCGGCAAGAAATATATCGGCCGTACCCCAAGCAACACCGGAAAGGCCGCTCTCTGAAGATGAACTCTCTACATTGCTGGATGAGCTCAAAGAAGGGCTAACCTATTCCAAAACAAACGCGGGCGTGCCCGTCAGCTACACGGTCAATTTCCTCAAAGACAATGCCGCAGCCCGCCTTGGCACGGCCGTGCAATACGCAGCCGAAGACTGCCGCGTTTTTCTAAATTACTGGCTTGAGCTGCGTCAGAATGGAGCCTACATGGCCGATTATACGGTTACTTGGGATGAGCCCGGTGCTCCCGGAAAAAAGGAAGAGGGAAGATACTCTGCCGGAAATAAGATGCAGGTCAACTTCGCCGGCGACGCGACCAACATCCGCATTCACCTAAGAACGATGTCCGATTGGCTGATCGTCAACAAGGTGCTTCAACCTCAGGAACTCAACAAATGCTACCAAACGTTCGGTGTTGCCACTTCACCCGGTTGGAACAACGACTGCCGATAAACATAAAGATCAATGAGAATAGTCATTAAAGCCACCCTTGTCGCGTTCGTATTTGTTTTTTGCACTGCGATAAATGCGCAGGTCTATAACAACTACACAAAAGACTACACGCTTATCTCGCAGACCGAAGCCGCGATCGAGGCGGACCGGACGCATCGGATGGTACTGTGCGACTATCAGCCGTCGGGGCTTTATGTAAAGAAAGGTGAGCGGATCACGTTCACCGTCAGCGGTTTGAGCGACGATTACGACCTTTCGTCGATGATCGGGTTCAAGACGATGTGGGGCAACCGCAACAACAGCCAAGAAGAGCTGCTCGACAACGGCACGAACACCGTCACCGCGACTCAGGACGGCATATTGTCGTTCATCTTTACCAAAACCGATGGCTACGACACCAAACCCACGTCCGTCCGCGTCAAGGTCAAGGGCGGCAAGGCCTTTCCGCTTTATCAGATCGGCCGCACAATCGACGCTAACTGGCAAAACGATCTGCGCACGATGAAAGACGCACAGTTTGTCCAGTTCGTCTCGGACAAAGCTCTTGTCACCATCACTTACAAAGACTACCTGCGAACGCCGATGCGCGATGTCGCGGCTTCGTTCAAGACGATACACACCGTTATCGATCTCGAGGACGAGGTGGCGGGGTTTGATAACTCGACGCCGCAGAATATGCGGACCCGCAACCGTCTGCATTATCTGATCGATCTCTATTCGACGCCGGCTGAGGGCGAGTCGTTTTATATGTACGCGATGAATTACCTCATCGGGATGAAACGCGACAATTTTACCGACCTGACCGACAAGCTTGGCACCGAGTGGGGCATCTGGCACGAGACGGGACACACGCATCAGCAGGATGCGTGGCTGTGGGATTCGATCACCGAGATCTCGGTCAATATCTTTTCGCTCTATGTGCAGGAAAAGTTTGGCCGGCCGTCCACGCTGGCACAGGTTCAGGACGACGAACAGCTGACAAACCTTGAAAAGGCACGCAAATACATCGCCGACCCGAAAAAGAACTACCTCGTCTCAAATGAAGAGAAAGATTACAACGAGCTATTCTCGAAACTCGTAATGTTTCACCAGCTAAAGACCGCGTACGGCTGGGACGCGATCAAACGTCTGCACCAGTATTTTCGAAAGCAGCCCTACCTCGAGATCGAAGGCGAGACTGACGCCGACAAAGCGAACAAATTCATCTACGCAATGTGCGTCGTGACGCAAAATAATCTCCTCGGTTTCTTTAAGAAATGGGGGCTTAACGCAGACGCCGCGACCACCAAAAAGATCAACGACCTACGACTGCCAATGCCGTCCACCGATCCGTCAAAGATATTTAATTGATGTTGTTTGTAGTCCCGCCTTTAGGCGGCGTTCCGGTGCAGAAGCCCTTTCTTTGCGGCTTGCCGCGTTGCAAATGCGGCGAGGCTTGCCTCGACGTTAGTATGCCCCCCCAAAAAACAAAGGAGGCTGTGCCTCCGAAACGGCGGCAGAGCGCAAGGTATTTTTGATAAGCCAACGGCGAGGCAAGCCTCGCCGCTGTGCATTTACGACAAAGCCGCAAAAAGATCATTTAGTTAGGTGTTTAATCCAAAATATACGGCATGAGGAGTTTCATCCACGAGCGGTTGGCTCGGTTGTATTCCTCAGTGCAGCGTTCGGCGCGTTCGCGGGGGAGTCTGGTCGGGGCGACCATGAACGAATTCTTTTCGGGGTTGCTGCCAT
The DNA here is from genome assembly GCA_040081695.1 of Pyrinomonadaceae bacterium. Taxonomy (GTDB): domain Bacteria; phylum Acidobacteriota; class Blastocatellia; order Pyrinomonadales; family Pyrinomonadaceae; genus OLB17. The sequence goes on along the minus strand of JBEBGA010000258.1, from coordinate 2,101 downwards.
AGACGAGGCAGATCATATCGTAAAAGCGGGTCTTGCTAAACGAATGCTCGTCCCAGAACATCATATTTTCTTTGTCATCGTCCTTTGACGCGATGTCCCACAGCAGCGACGCGTTGATAGCGCTCTTTTGCCCGGCGGGCGAACCGTCGAGCATCAGGATCATCGCCAGTTGGTCAACAGCGTCCTCTTCGCGGCCCGTCGCGGGCAATTCCCATACATCGATCAGGCAATGCCCGAGCTCGTGAAAAAAGATCTGGACAAACGCGTCGCTGACCATATCATCAACCTTTGTCTGATTTTTTTCGATCGTCTTAAAAGCCTCTTCGAAATACTCGATGTACTCATAGCACATCGTGATCTCGGATGTTTCCGGGTTGTAAAAAGCGTTGGGCTCGCCGCACGTGTCGAGATTTAGATATACGTCACGCGGCAGGGCGACCATGCCGTTTAGCGACGCCGCCATACCATCGAGGGCATCGTGTTCCTCTTTGGGCATCGCTTTCTTTGGCGTGCGGGCCTTGGTCTTTGGCGAAAAACCGACTTTGAAATCGCCTTTGTCGAGCGGATGCTTGGCGGCGGGTTTTGCACCGGGCTGGGCTGCGATATTTATCGCGGCGAGTGACATGGCGATCGTTAGGAGGATGAACGTGCGAAAAGCGTTGATTTTCATGTGATGGCTCCTGTTATGGTTTAAGGTATTTTGCGTGAGTATATTCCAAATTTGCGGTAAATGCATAACCGTAAATGGCACTTTCAGTTTGCGGCGAAATTTAGGCTACAATCCCACGTGCGCCCAAGTCGGATGAAAGATAAACATACATCGTTGCGTGGGTTATGGACAGCGTTTACGCGGCCCGTCGACGCGCTGCCGATAGATATTTTTCGTATCTGCGTAGGGCTGGTGATGCTCACGTACTTTATCCGCACGCTGATGGAGGTCGCGGATTTTAGCGGCCCCGACGGATTGCTCGATCATGAACTGATCGTTCGAATGTATTGGTTCACCGAGATCGGCGTCTTTCGCCCGTGGATGGGCGCTGGGTGGTTTTACGCCGCGTTTGGCATTGCGATAGCTTGTTGCGTGCCGCTGATACTCGGCTATCGCGTCAAGTTGTTCTCGTTCATTCTTTATATCATTGCGGTCAGCACGTATCGACGCAATTTCATCGTTATGTACGTCGATGATGCGATAATGCATCTGCTGCTGTTCTGGATGCTCGTCCTGCCGGTCGGCCGGACGCTGGTTTTGGGTGAATGGTTAAAAGATCGCGGTGCTGCTTGGGCGAGATGGAAAGACGTGACAGTGCCCGGAGCCGCTTTGAGGTGCTTTTTTTGGAATCTGATCCTGTTATACCTCGTTGCCGGACTCTGGAAATGGACCAGCCCTATGTGGTTAGACGGCACGGCACTCTACGTCGTCATTAAACTCCCGGTGTCGTACTTTCACGAGTTCTGGAACGCCTCGCACATGCCTTTGCTCAAAGTTTTCAACTACGGAACGCTCGTCCTGGAACCTTTAGTTCCGCTAATGTTCTTCCTGCGACGCGGCTCGATGTTGAAATATATCGTGCTCGTTGCATTTATCGGCCTGCATATATTATCCGCACTGACGTTGAACATACCGTTCGCCAACATCGCATGCGCAGCGACTGCGATACTGATGTTTCGCGAAGAGATCATGGAACACATACGCGGCAATCACATCGTGCCGCAAGGCATAGCGAAATTCGGCCTTTCGGGTGCAGTCTCGCTGCTGATGGTCACGATGCTCACGCTTGCGATGGTCAGTGCCGTAACAATGATCAATTGGCGAACCGCCCCGCGTGCATCGCCGGATCACGAGAAACCAACAACCAACGTCCCGCAGCTCGTCGATGGCCGTGCCGAAGGTTTGGGCAGCGTCCAAATGAGCTTTTACAGCGTCCTCTGGCTAATGGGAATTGCCCAGCAATACCAGCTTTTCAACTGGATCGACGACCGCAACTACGCAACGCACTACCGCGTCGTCGTCGACGGTAAAGAAGCTGACCCGGACGAGATGTTTGTTCGCAGTTTACGAGGCGTGCTGCTTGATTTTTATATCCATGACATCACTTGGATG
>JBEBGA010000024.1:0-16881 GCA_040081695.1 Pyrinomonadaceae bacterium | reverse complement strand
GGTAGCGGCAGTGCGTTCGTTTATTACGCTGAGGCCGTTGCGGGCCTTAACATAGCGGCGAAAATAATCCTCCGCGACCTCGCTGATCGAACGATTTCGCTCGCCGACGATCTCGATCACCGGCGTCGCATCGTCAAAATAGTCGGTCACCTTAATTACGTCACCATTTCGCTCGGCGTTGTTAGCGTTTGCGAGCAGCAGATCGCCATAGCGTTTCCAACGGTCGGCGTCGCCGTGCTTTTCGAGATCAGCTTGTAAATTTGCGATCAGCTTTTCGTGCTTTTTGATCTCAGCGAGAGCCTTTCGTCGGACAACGGCGGCTAGCTGTTGGAATTTTTCTTCTCGCGTAAGTTTAGGCGTTTGGCCGTTCATAAATGTGAGTTTAGTGTATACGCAAAAAAGCCCAAAGTATGGTCACTTTGGGCCTTAATATTTACTATGACCTTTCGGCTAAAATTCCCTGACAAGTATTGTCCCCGACAGCAGATCGTGCAGGGCACGGTTCTCTTCGTTAAAAAAGGTCGTGGCAAAACCGGCACCGAGAAACGGCAGCAGCACGAGGAAAACAGATGTGTTGATCGCCGCCTGATGCAGCGTCGGATATTCGTTTTCGACGGCATCGACGAGTTCGAGCGAAAACAGCCGCATTCCCAACGTCTTGCCAACAAAACCGACACACGCCGTCATGTACAGAAACGAAACGATCGCAAGCGTCGCGGCAAAAACCAGTCCGCCCGAAAGCGTTGACCATTCTGCCCCACCAAAAGCAAACGGTGAAAGTAGCAGCATCGACGCAAAAGCGGCGATGATCAGATCAAACAAACCTGCTCCAAAACGCATCGAAATCGGTGCCAGATCCTCGATCTCGTCGTCGTAAATATCAATATTTTCTTGATCGATCGCCTCGGCATTTTCCGCCTTAATGCGGATGCGTTTGATCTCAGCAAATTCCGGCGGTAAGCCACCCGAATGGGTGACTTTTGCAACCGCAGTCTCCTCTATCGGTATGACGCGCTCGATTCGCTCTGGCTGCAACGGTAGCGGCGGCAGTTTATTTGTATCACGCTTTTCAGCGGAAGGCGTCGGGACGACGAGCTTTGGTTTTACAACCGGCGGAGCCGTCCTAATCGGTGCCGGAGCGGCAGCCGTCCGGCCATTTGACTGCACAACATCAAACGGAAAAGAGCGATTTGGTGCAGGTTTTGCGACCGGAACCTTTGCCGTTTTTGCCGGCGGGTCGAGAAATGTTTGTCGCGACTGATCGATACGCTTCATCGCGTTTGCAACCCGTGGGTCCGCAATGCCCGCTCTGATCTCAGCCTCGACCGGTGGGATGATCTCGGCCTTGAGAGCCGCACCGCCATTGGTCGGAAACGAACGATCGTCGGTTGTCCCCACAGCCGTCTGTCCGCCCTTTCGTTGTTGGACGGCGTTTTGCAGTTGCAGCCGCCAGTCGGGCAGCGATGAATTTTTGTTTTGAAATTCGACCAGCGTGGGGCTCGTCTTCGATGAGTTAAGCCCAGCGGTTTCCTGACGCTTTTGCATCTGCGGCTGGGCTATCATCGGCGGACGCTGCGGTAGCGGACGATTCGGCACGGGCATCTGCGGCCTGTCTTCAACCTGCATCGGCGGGGTTGAGGTAGCCTTCGCGAGTGGCCCAGACGTGATCTTGGTCTGAAGTTCCTCACGAACGCTGTCGTTCATCATGGTTCCGCATGCCGGGCAGATCGACAATGTCGATGCCAAACTCCTATCACATACAGGGCAATTCATAGGCGTAGGTTTTTTTGCTGAAGTGACTTAAGCGCTAATTACGAAAAGCAAAGCGATGGTATCAGAATTTACTTTAAGCAGTCAACACTAAAGCACAGTAAACTTTAAACTTTTTGGTAGTTTATGGGAATCGAGGATTATCGCGCCATATGCATAAAGCGCCCTGTGGAAATCTCTACAGTGGTTGTCGTCCGGCAAATCCGCCATCGGTTTCGTGCCACCACTCGATCTCATCACCCTCGCCGAGCATCCAGCAGAGCAATACGACGCGTCCGCCACGCATACTCGGAAAATCGATCAGGCCCGACGTATAGTCTTTTAGCTCAACGCCGAGATCGGTCAGCTCTGTCGTGAGCTTGCCGACCTTGTAGAGCGTGTTAACGTAGCCGGTTCCGCCCGCCATACCACCGCCAAACTCGGACGCACCTGCCGCAGCACGCGCACCGTCACGCATCTCGTCTATGTGTAAATACAGGCTACGTATCGACTCTAGCTTTGGGATTATTTCGGGCAGTAAAGCGTTTGCCACTTCGAGGGTGAAAAGTTTCATTGTGCGGTTCTAGTTTGCCTTGAGCGAGCATAGCGGTCAAGCAATTTCAGGGTGAAAATGCTAAAATTCCCATTTGTTATGACTGAAACGCCCGAAGATCAGCCTGCATTCGATCCGCTCATCCAGACGGAAAATATCGCTTTCCGGTCAGATGAGATGGTCGAGTGCGAGGCGTGCAGTCGGAAAAATGCACCGAACCGTTTGAAATGTATGTACTGCGGCGGTGGGCTAGCCGTCAAAGCGGAATTTGCAGATCAGATCAGCCCTATTTCACGCAAACTCGAAGCATGGGAAAAGGGGTTTAACGTGGTCTTTCGTTCGGCGAATAGTGACGCCGATGCTCAAAAGGCAGCGACGCTTTTGCAGACTGAATTGCCAACTATCGAAGCTATTTTGTCAGCCGGAACGGTAATGCCTCTGGCTCGGGTCGAAAGCCTTGCAGAGGCAGATCTATTGATATCGAGGCTTTTTGATTTGGGCTTTACCTGTTCGGTCGTGACCGATGAAAGTCTCAATGCGGACGATCTGCCTGTGCGAATATCAGGCATCGATATTAGTGATGGCATTATCTCGGTCATAGATTTCAATACGCAAGAGTTGACCGCGATCCCGGGTGATGAAATGGCGCTGATCGTCACCGGCGTTCTGTCAAAAAGTAAGGTCGATATGCTGGAAAAGAAAGGCCGTCACGGCAAATCCACTTTGCTCGATGAAACGGAGGCCACGTCGGACGAGGCCGTGATCGATATCTACAGCCGCAGTTACGCCAAAGGGTTTCGGATCAATCTCGCCGGGTTTGACTTCTCATGCCTTGGGGAGGAAAAGGGACTACTTGCGAGTGAGAATATCCGGCGACTCGCCGTAATGTTAAAAGCAAATGCTCCGAATGCACGGTTTATTAATGACTATGTATCGATACGACACACGCTCGGTGATATTTGGGAGATCGAGGCCCGCCGCGATCCGAAAGGCCGACAGCGTGCGGGGTTTGGACGGACAGGATTTGGCAGCATCTCTTCGACCAGCAATGTACGGCAATTTACAAAATATTCGCGGCTGCAATGGCAGCTATTGAAGGATGAGGCATGAGGGCAGAGGGATGAAAGGAAAGGGCGGATTTAGGGACAAGGGACGAGGGACAAGGGACGAGGGACGAGGAAAACCATCTCGCAGAGATGATAAAAAACCCTCATCACTCCGTCCTCATCCCTCATCCCTCATTTACGGCCTCTCGCCGGTGCTTGAGGCTCTGCGTGCGGACAACCGGCGTGTTGATAAGGTGATCGTTGCCGACGGGGCTAAAGAGCATAGATTGTCTGAGATCATTGATATTTGCCGTGCCCGCTCGATAGCTTGGAGCCGTGTGACGCGTGAAACATTTGAAAAAAATCTCGAACCCGGCGTCAATCATCAGGGCGTGATGGCGTTTTCGGCGGCGGCGGATTATGTTGACGCCGACGCAATGCTCGACGCCGCAGGTGAAACGCCGTTGTTCATCGTGCTCGACGGTGTCGAAGACCCTCGAAATCTGGGTGCGATCCTGCGTGTCGCCGAATGCTCCGGTGTCGATGGCGTTGTCATTCCGGAACGCCGCGCCGTCGGCCTCAATGACACGGTCGCAAAATCCTCAGCCGGTGCGATCGAATACGTCAGCGTCACCAAAACGCCAAACCTCAACCGCTTTATCGAAAAGCTCAAAGAAAAAAATGTTTGGGTCGTCGGCACCAGTGCCGATGCTGAGATGTCATACGACGAATGGGACTGGACTCGGCCAAGTGCTCTGGTGCTCGGCGGAGAAGGTAGCGGGCTGCACCGGCTCGTCGCGGAGAACTGTGATGTGTTGGTAAAAATACCGATGTATGGAAAAATAGATTCACTGAACGTATCCGTCGCCGCCGGCGTAATACTTTTTGAAGCGAGAAGACAACGGAACAGTGGTCAGTAGCCGGTTGTCAGTTGTCGGCAAAATCTTTTCTGACCACTGACAACCGACCACTGACAACTAACAAATTATGTTTTGTCCAAAATGCGGTCAGCAAAATCCCGAAACCGGCAAATTTTGCCGCAGTTGCGGCACCGATCTCGGTAATGTCTCACAAGCATTATCATCGCCGACGCCGGCAGCTCCACCGCGCCTGGTCAACCATAAAGGCAAACCGATCAGCTACGAGAGTGCTATAACCAAAATATTTTCGGGCTTGGCATTTATCGGTGTTGCCATCGCACTCGCATTCACGATCGGCAAGAGTTGGTGGTTTTGGATGCTAATACCCGCGTTCGGTAGTTTGGGTTCAGGCATCGCACAATATCTGCAGATCCGCCGAGTTGAAAAAGGCGGTACCGTCTACAATCCAGTGGTCGACACCCCACAAGTTTCGGGCGGGCAAAACACTTCTCTGCCGCCCGCTCAAACCGAATGGACAGCACCCGAGAGCCGTTACAAGACTGGCGACCTCGTCCCGCCAAGCGTCACCGACGGCACGACACGTCACCTCGGAATGGACTCCGAGGGAAAGACGATGACTTTGCCGAAAAAGTAAGTTTATTTCTTTCTGAGGCTCATCTTGTGCCCCGCGAGGCGTTCGATCACGCTTAGGTAGCGTCGCGGGAACAATCTTGAAAACATACTGATAAGAAATGCGTCCTGGCCGATGAGGATGCGAGGATTGTTGTCTTTGATGCCTTTTACGATGACATCGGCGGCGGTCTCGGGTGAGGTTTTGGCGACCTTGTCAAAGAATTTGGCTCCTTGCTGTTTCCATTCGTCGGGAGTTTCGGCACCGACGCGGGAGTTGCGGGCAATATTGGTTTTGATGCCGCCGGGGTGAATGCACTGAACCGTAACGTTGGTTCCCGCCATCTCGTGCCGCAGGCTCTCGGTAAAGCCGCGAACGGCAAATTTTGACGAGCAATATGCCGTCTGTTCCTCAGGCGCGATCAGCCCGAAAACGCTTGAAACATTGAGAATATGAGCGGATTCTTGCTGTTTGAGGATCGGCAGAAAAACTTTGCAGCCATAGATGACGCCCCAGTAATTGATGCCCATCAGCCATTCGAGATCCTCGATGGAAAGCTGCTCAAATGTACCCATCACGCCGACCCCGGCATTGTTAATGAGATGTGTGACACGACCGTGCCGTGCGACTACGTCGTCAGCAAGCTGCTGAACTTGTTTCAGGTCGGACACGTCCGTAAGGTGTGTTGAGACAGGCACGCCCGTCGCCTCGACCATCGCGGCCGTCTCCGCCAGCCCCGCTTCGTTGACATCGGTGATCGCTATCCCGGCGATCTTTTCCTCCGCCAGCCGCAATGCCAACGCCCGCCCAATGCCCGACGCCGCTCCTGTAATAACCGCTACACTATTGCTATCCAACATATTTGTTCGATCAAATCACGAAGTTTGGTCCGGTCCGGACCAAGTGGACCAACGCGGACCAAGACGAGACCAAGTTTTTACCACAGATAAACACCGATAGACACAGAGAAGACATTAGATACTAATTATCTGTGGCTAATTATTTCCTAACAACAACCCGGGCGTTGCCCGAGTTGGCATTTACATCATAAACACGTATCGTCACAGCATATTCGCCGGCTGTCGGCGCGGCGATCTCGATGGTATAACGTTCACGCGGGCTGTCGGAAATGCCGTCGTCTGAATAGACCGGCTTCCACTCGCCGCCGTTGACGCTGTATTCGGCACGGGTCAGATAGCTCGCGGCATCAACTGCATCAAATGTTACCCTCGCTTTATCACCCGTTATCTGTGCCGTGCCAAAAGCCGTAACGGCCGGAGCGGTGTTATCAATGTCGATCGGCTCGGTCGCACGTTCGCCTGCAAGGGCGGTCGTTGCCGGATTTGACGGCGTATCGCGAGCGACGATCTTGAAAACGTAACGCCCATCCGCCAGCGACTGGCCGTCGATCGAGATAAAATTATCCGTCAGGTCGCCACGCAGCAGTTTATACGCCGTATCGCCTACCTCTTTGTAATAGACGTCATAGACGACCTTATCTCCGTTTCGGTCCTCCGCCGTCCATTGCAGAGCGGTCGCTCCACGCTGATATACACGACGCGGCGGCACGGCAACGACGGGAATTCCGAAAGCAGCCGGATCGAGTCCGGTAAGCTCAATATTCGGATCGATCTGTATCGGCGGATTTGCCGCTAGGCCGACGTTGGTCGGCAGAACGCTGATCGACAGCACCTCAGGTGCGATATTGCGTGCGACAAAGGCGACATTAACTTCGCTCAAGGTCGCACCGGACGCTTTTAGCACTGCTCGCCATTGCAGATATCTCGCCTTTGGGCTTGCGATCTGAATTCCTTTTGGGTCGGTCGAGGCGGTGCTCCATCCGCTCCAGGTTTCGTCGGCTTTTTCTGTGTTGCCCGTGCGTGTTTGTATCGTCACGGTACCGCTCGAACGCCACCATAAGCGTCCCCAAGTCGCACTTCCCTTTGCGTCGAGGATCGCCGAATCGTAGGTTCCCTCAGCTACCGTTTCCGGCCCGAGCCGAAACAGCGAACCCTGATTGCTCGATGTCGCGATCAGTCCGTTTCCGGACGAGCGGATCGTTGAGATCTGGCTGGCGTCGGTTTGCAGGGCGAGAGTTTCGCGGCCTTCGTTTGTGACGCTGTAAATACGGCCTTTGTCCGAGGTGCCGATGAGCACGCCATTGCCCGTCTGATGGGCGTACAGCGAAAATCCTACAACGCTCGGTGACGCCCAAATTATATCTGTCGCACCATCGGGCAGTATGCGATAGACAGCTGATTTTGCTTCTTTTAGGTCGTAGCGGCTTTTGGCCGGAGTTTCTGGCGTCGTTGCGTTTGGCTTTTCGACAGTGACGGTTTTGCTTTCCGGTTTATCGGCAGCTTTCTCTGCGTCAGCCGTTTTTGGAGCCGAGACAGATTCGGCTAGTGCGAGTGCATATACAGAACCATCAGACCCGATCGCAAGCTCGTGTATTTCCCGGAGAGAAGAATCGAGCAAACCAAAAGGCTTGCCGTCCGCTCCAAATTTCATCACGATGCCGTTAGCATCGGTGCCCGCATAAAGGTTTCCCTGTTTGTCGGCGGCGAGCGAGATTATGTGCGATTCGCTGGTGTCAAAGAGCAGCGACGATTCGGGAGTCGCATTTGCAGCTTTTACTTTGTAGATCTTGCCGCCGTCGCCGGTGCCGACCGCGAGACTGCCGTCCGTCAAAACCACCAGCGACCAAATATATTTTTCTTTAGGGTCAAAATAGACTTCAGCCTTGCCGCTCGCGTCGATGCGATAGACCTTGCCGTCGGGTGATGTTCCGGCATACAATTCGCCCGATCTGCCGATGGCGAGGGCTGAGACGTTCAGTTCGTTTAGATCGGCGAGCACTGAGCCTGTGCCGTTCGCCGTCACCTTAAATAACTTGCCTTCGCCGCCCGTACCGAGGAAAACATTTCCCGCCGCATCCGACACACTCGCCCAGACGTACGACTGGCCGGTCTTAAAAACCTCTGTCAGCTTTGGCGCAAGACTGATGGTCCCGTCCGCATCGATCGACACGCCGTGGGCATCGCCCTTGAGCACGTCAGCACGCGAATTGACCGACCATACGGAAGGTTCGGCAGCTAGAGAAACCAAAGTAAATACGGCGATAATAAATACACTTAGAGCAGATCTTTTCATTGATTTTGTTGAACAGCGGCTATGCTAGCAATGTCGATAATAATAGCAAATTCCGAGTGGAATACGCCGCGCGGAATACAAAGTTGCACCTGCGCTTATTCAGTTTTAGACACCGCATGTTTTTTAGATTTTGTTTTTGGCGCATCTTTGGCAGAACGGGCATCAAGAAACTTCATCGCATCGCGCATTTCGTCGGCGTCGCCTGTTATGAGGCGGGCACTACGTTCGCGGGTGAGGTATGCCCAAAACCAAGAGAGCATGACCGCAAGACGGTTTCGAAAACCGATGAGGAAAAATACGTGCAGAAACAGCCACATCAGCCATGCGACAAAGCCTTTGAACTTCATCCCGGCCGCCTCGGCGATGGCTTTGCTGCGGCCGATCGTCGCCATCGTGCCTTTGTCCCAATAAGTGTAATTTTCGCGCGGTTTGGCTTTGAGGTCACTGAGAATATTGTTTGCGGTAAGCGTACCCATCTGCATTGCGGCGGGTGAAACACCCGGAACGGGTTCGCCGTTTTCCTGCATAAGAGAAGCCATGTCGCCGATGACGAATATTTTTGGAAAGCCATTGAGCGACAGATCTTTTTCGACGACAACGCGACCTGCTTTGTCCGTCTCGACCCCGAGAGCTTTCCCGAGCGGCGATGCAGCGACGCCCGTCGCCCACAGGACAACATCGCAATCGATCCACTCGTCAGCGACCTTAACGCGGCCGGGCTCGATCTCGGTGACAAAACTATTGAGCCGCACATCGACGCCGATCTGCTCTAGCTGTTTTTTTGCGCTGACTGACAATTCCTCGGTAAAAGTGCCAAGCACGCGGTCCGAGCCCTCAAACAGCATCACCTTGGTCTTGCGGGTGTCGATCGCCTTAAAGTCCTTTGCCAGCGCCTGACGAGCGATGTCTGCGATCGCACCGGCAAGTTCGACGCCGGTCGGGCCGCCGCCGACCACGACGAAATTAAGCTGTTTTTGAACGCCGGTAAGATACGCCTCGCGCTCGGCATGTTCGAAAGCGAGCAGCACACGGCGGCGGATCTCGACCGCATCCTCAATCGTCTTAAGGCCGGGAGCACTCTGTTCCCATTCATCGTGGCCAAAATAGGCGTGCCGCGCCCCGGCGGCGATCACCAAATAGTCGTATGGAACGAGCGAACCGTCGGCCAGGATGACCTCAGAATTTTCTTTGTCAAAACCAGTGACCTCTCCGAGGATGACTTCGATATTTTTCGCTTTGGCAAGGATGCGGCGAATCGGCTGGGCGATCTCTCCGGGCGAGAGCACCGCTGTCGCGACCTGATACAGCAACGGTTGGAAAACGTGGTGGTTCTTACGGTCGATCAGCGTGACCTCAACGGGTTTATTCGCCAAAGCCTTAGCCGCCCACAGCCCGCCAAATCCACCGCCAACGATCACAATTTTTGGTTTAGCTTTCATTGAAATGTGCCTCCACCTATAAACAGCGAAAACCGAGGCACGAAAGTATCATCTCAAATCCCAACAAATTTTGCGTACAAGCCGCGAGCCATCGAAATGTCGTCGGTTCCCTTGACGATCGCTCGGCCATCGCGAAAGACTGTGATCTCGTTTTCACCTGATGTAAAGCGAACAAGATATTCGTTTTGCTTGACCTCCCCTATCGCCCCAAGTCGTTCGGCGAGAGCTGCGAGGTCAAGGTCAACCGAGTGAGGCGGTGCCAATTGAACCGCATTGCGGCCGCAGAGGACGGCGGAAAATTCTTGAGCGTCGGCGTCTAAAAATTCGAAACTACGCTGGCCGCATGTCTTGCAATCGGGGTTTGGGTCGCCCAGCTTGATCCGCTGGCGGTCGTTCGCCCACACATCAAACTGCATGAGCGAACCATGCAGCGATGCGATATCTCCGACCAATATTTTTAGAGCCTCGGCGACTTGTGTTGCCGAAACCGTAGCAATTATCGGCATAATTACGCCCGCCGTATCGCAGGTCGGCGACGAACCGGCCTCCGGCATTTCGTCAAAGATACAGCGTAGGCAGGGTGTCTTGCCCGGAATGATCGTCATCGTGGTGCCGTAGCTCGACACGGCGGCTCCGTAGATCCAAGTCACACAATTTTTTACGCACGCATCATTGAGAAGATAGCGGACTTGAAAATTATCCGTGCCGTCGATCACCAGATCGCAACCGGCGATGAGTTGCTCAATGTTCGAATTATTGACGTCGGCGATGACCGCCTCGACCTCGATCTCGGAGTTGATCTCAGCGATTCGGGTTTTTGCGGCAATGGCCTTGGGCAGACGCTCGGCGGCATCCGACTCTTTGAACAAGGTCTGTCGCTGGAGATTTGTGAACTCAACAAAGTCGCGGTCAACGATCCGCAATTTACCGACACCGGCACGGGCAAGCATCTCGGCATGGGCGGCACCTAATGCTCCGCAGCCGACCAGCAGGACACGGGATTTTAGCAGCCGCTCCTGCCCCTCGCGGCCTATCTCTCGAAATAGAATTTGTCTGCTGTATCGTTCGTTCAACGTTTCTTCCTGATGCGTTTTGACGATACCCATTCGTCCCATTCCTTACCGTACCCGGCGTAGGTGATGTAATGCGAGCCGCCCTTAACATCGAGCACTTTTGCGGGGTACCACTTATTCTGCCACTCGACCTCGACAGATGAGCCTTTGGCATACTGCACAACCTTTGGCGTGCGGATCATTTTGTCGGTGACCCATTCGTCGTCGCTCGACTCGTAGCCATAATAGTGGACCTTATGACTGCCGGTCTTGGCGTCAATAATAAAACCTTTGTACCAGCCATCGACGCTGTAAGCCTCGACGCGTTCGCCGACACGCGACGACGCGGCGGTCTGAGCCTTGCCGATCACCGTCGTCGGATCAAAACGTCCGGTGAACGCGATGGTCGCCATCTGCTCTTCGCCAAAGAGCATGTCTTCTTCGCTGTTTTTTCCCAGCTCGGCAAAGGTGATGGTGCCGTTGCGGTCGCGATCGACGAAGGCGGCGCCGTTAAATGCCGAGATGAGCGATTCGGTGAACGTCCAGTTGCCGGTCGAGATCTGGCTGGCGAGCGAAGATGTCAGCACGCCGTACGAAACTTTGCGCGGCTTTGCTTTAACTGCGTCGGCCATCGCTCCTGAGTAGCAATTGTCGAGAGCGATGATAGCGTGCGAGCCTTTGAAATTACGCTCGATCGCATCCGGTACCGAATCAAATCGCCATCCTTTGACCATGCCGCCGACATCGTAAGTTGCTAAATATGGCGTTCCGTCGTCCTCATCTTTATAGCCGTGCCCTTCGAAATAAACAAAGACCCAATCACCGGGAGCGGGCTTTTTGAGAAACTCGGTGAATTGGCGTTCGACCGTCGCAATCGTTGCTTTTGAGTCGTTTAGATAGACGATCTGCGTTTCGGGCACGCCGCGGCTTTTCAGCGTGTCGCGGAGTACGACATCCTTGCGGTTTTTCGTGGGGAAGGAAGCAAATGTTTTCGAATCTTTCCAGTTGACCAAACAAACGAAAAACGCCCAAGTTCGCTGCGGGTCCCAATTATCGGCGGCTTTGACTTGTGAAACTGCGGATAGAAAGACAGCAATAAACAGCAGGGCGATCGGGACACGACGGATTCTCATACGGGTGATGGTGTTCCTTTAAATAGAGTTTTGACCGGTACCGCTAATCAAACAACCGTCGGACGAAGTTTCGTACGCTGGCGTTGTCCTCGTTTTCGAATATGCTGCCGAGGTTTGCACTCTGATCCTGCATCCCGAGTTTTAGCCGCTCATCGCGAAGCCGTGCGCGTTCATCATTTAGCTCGTTCTTTTCACGCTGACGGGCGATCTCCATGCCGCCTTTTTGGATAAAATCGACGATCTTTGGCAGCTCATCGGCGTCAAACCACACGCCGTGCTGTTTGCAGATATCGACGATCACACCCGACGCCCGGGCAAAATTATTTCGGTTCATCAGTTCGCCGCAATCGGGGCATGGAACGTAATTGACCTTGGTCATCTGGTCGCCGCGGATGGTGCGGTTGCCAAAATAAACCAAGACCGCAGACCGCTTTTCACGATCGGCACAGATGTTTTCAAACGTTGCTGTATCAAGCCACAGGCCGTCGCATTTTTGGCAACCGCGAATTTTCGTCTCGCCGATCTGCAGGTCTTCGAGATCGGCATTGCAACGCGGACATTCGCCGCCGTCGCCATCAAGACTGACCTCGACCGGTGCAGCCACCGCTCCGCAATGCTGACAAAACTGGCTGCCGACAAACATCAAGCCAAAGCACGACGGACACGCCATCGTTTTGAGCCGGGTTTTGCAAAACTCGCATTGGCTGTGATCGCTGGCGACACCGGCACCGCAATTTGGGCAATTTAGAGCTTCGACATCCATCGCAGTTCACCCTCTCATTCTGGCAAGAAGTATCTCCCGCATCTTATCCGAGCGGGCTTTTTTACCTGTCCAGATCTCAAACTGTTTCACACCCTGAGCGATCAGCATTTCGAGTCCGCCGATCGCCGGAACACCCGCCGCTTTCGCCGCTTGAACGATCGGCGTATCGGCCGCACTGGTCACGAGATCATAAACAAATTTTACACCCGAAAGCTCGTCCGCCGTAAACAAAGATTCATCCTCCAGCGGGCCTTTCATGCCCAGCGGGGTGGCATCGACGATGATGTCAGTTGTCAATTGCCGGTTGTCGGCAGTCAGTTGTTCGTATTTGATGCCAAATTCGTCGGCAAATGCTTTCGCCTTTTGCAGATCGCGGCCAAAAACGGTCACATCGGCCCCCTCTTGCTGCAAGGCATAAACACACGCCCGCGAAGCTCCGCCCGCACCAAATACCGCAACTCGTGCATCGCGAACGTCGCCGAAACGAGCCAATAGTGGGGTGATAAAACCGTGTGCATCGGTGTTGTAGCCGGTGAGTTTGCCGTCGTCGATCTTTATCGTGTTGACGGCACCGATCTTTGCGGCGGTCGGATCGATGGCGTCGAGATGCGGAATGATCGCCTGTTTATGCGGCATCGTGACCGAAAATCCGCCAAAATTTAGCTCGACCTCACGCGTCTCAGGCTTTACCATTCGCAGGATGAACGCATCGAGATCTTTGACCAACAGATGCATAAAAACGGCATTCACACCCGCCGCCGCAAACTCGGCATTGTGCATATACGGCGAGAGCGACTGCGAAACCGGATCGCCGATAACGCCAAAAACCTCGGTGGTTTTGTCGAGATCCTTAACGCGGTACGTTTCGATCAGATCTTTTGCTGTAAGCTGCCCGTCGGCAGTTTCCTTACCCGCGTCGAGCGAAGCGTACGTTAAATATGCACCATGAGCCAAGCCTAATATCCGAGTCCATTTACCGGCCTCGCCCATTGCGATGGGGATTATTTCCTTGCCTGAAGACTTCGCGTGCTTGAGCAGACGCCATAGAACTATGTTGTCGGTTATGTCGTGTGGGGTAATCGCAATCTTTATGATGTCGGCCTCGACGTTACCCAAAAGACGTGAGTAGATATTTTCAAGGTCTTCAGGCACACCGGAAAAATCGTGATACGAGACGATTCGCTTCCCACAGGTCCACTCACCTTGGTCGATGAGGCCAGTGTCCTCCACATCGCAAAACTCCGTCTGGCAGCCACTATTCCAGAAGTCATGTCGTTCCTCCTCGCTTAATGTACGACGCCCACCCTGCTCGCATGACCTCAATGTCGAAATGATGTCCTTACGTGCGGAGCCCAGAACGCGGTCCCAAAACGTTTTCTTACCCGCTGCCCTTGCATTCACAATTTCGCCCCATTTTGTTTTCCACGTTGTGCCGTTCAAGTCGAATTCTTCGACGGCGAGGCAATCAAACCGCACCTCAATAACATCGGCGAATTGCTCCGCTCGCTTGATATTGGCTATCATTTCGTCTGCGGTCTCAGCACAGACGGAGACACATATTTTGCCGTTATTCACTGGTCGAATCCTTTAGGCTCGTGACAATGCTCCCGCTAGTAACGAGGCAGGCAACGGTGCAAAAAGCGGCCGCGATAACGATGGACGTGTTGCCGCTTTGTTTAACAGCAATTGCTGTTGCCGCCCAAGCGACTGCGAGCGGATAAATATAATTTTGCAGCCCCCAGCGGACAACAAACGCGAGAGTAGCTGCGACGACGAGAATGCTGACACCTAGAGCATTCCACACGTTCGGCGACATCTCGACGCCGATGTATTTTAGGAAAATCGTGAAATTAACAAGCGTTGCCGCCGTCACCCAACCCGCATAAATGCCAAACGGAGCAGTTGTGCACAATGAGCTTCCGCCGGTGCGCTTTAACAATACCAGCATTCCTATCAGCGTCAGCAATAGCCCAACGATCAACCACAGACAAATGCCGATCTGATCGCGGTGCCAAAAATAAATCCAAGCGCCGTTGAATACACACGTTGCAATGTAGAGCGAGCGGACGGGCCGAAACTTTACGATATTACTTGGCAACGCTTGATAAATACTAAACGCAATAATTCCCAGATATATCAGGCTCCAGATAGAAAACGCATATCCGGCGGGCGTAATTACGGTTTCGTATTTGGCCGAGATCACCTCCGGCGTTACGTTATTAACGTAACCCACGGCGGAGAGCCAGTTAAATACTAGCGTGCCGACGGTGGCAACGATGAGGAGGATAGATCGCATCCGATCCTGTGTGTTGGCGGCTGTTTCCATATCCTGATTATCGCATCAAAGCACTAAATTATTGCCAAAACGGTTGCCGAATTCACGATTTCGTATGAAAATACCTCAAAACGTAAAGTTTTGTAAATTTAGCGTTGTGCATATAAATAAAGTTTCCAACCAAAACCTTAGCTAATGCGTCATAAGTGCGTCTGTGGCATTGAGATTGCCTATGATATAGCGGAAACGCACTTTCCCTCTTTCCCCGAGAAGCGTGACTTTAACGAGAGAGGAAAGAAAATGATTACGATGAAAGTTTTACATAAAATACTATTTACGTTCGTTTTTGTGCTGGGCCTGTCACTGACGGCTATGGCGCAAAAAGACGATACAAAAAAACCGCCGCCAAAAGAAGTGCCGCCGGTCGTCAACCCGCAGCCTAAACCGCCCAAACCGACACCGACGCCAAAACCTAACTCAACGGTTGCGGTTTGGAAAAACGAGATCGTCTACACGGCATAATTGTTGCGAAAAATTAGACGAAAGACATCTCTGTACAACGAGATGTCTTTTCTATTTTAAAACAGAAAAGCCGAGCATTAACCCGGCTATTCTTTAATTAGATGGTGCCGTCTACAAGATTTGAACTTGTGACCTATCGCGTGTGAAGCGAGTGCTCTACCACTGAGCTAAGACGGCAAAACGGTGAACAGTGAATAACTAATAGTGAACAGCGTGAAAATCCTTTTAACTGTTCACTATTCACTGTTAGTTGTTCACTAAATAGATGGATCGTCGGCCTTGGCGGGGCGGTTTTCGTCGGTGCCCTTGATCGTGCTAAGGCTCGAATCGGTGTAATAATGCCGCGTTCCGGTGGCGGTGACGCCCTCGGCGACTTGTGGGTCGGCGGTTATTGAATAAAACCCGGGCTTTGTTGCCGAAGCCGCTTCGACGACCATTGTAAATGTGTATCCATTCACGACCGGATTTTCGCCTTTGAATTTTTCGTCGAGGCTGACTTTAGCGATTAGTTCGTCAAACGTAGCAAAGCTGCCCTTGTTTCGTGATGCATATTGGGCCTGAAACTTGCGGATGTTATCCATTGACTGTGCCGCCGCAGTTTCGTTGCCCGAACGAATGACCGCCTGCCAGGCGATCGTGCCGACGCCGATCAGCAGGCCGATGATCGCGATGACGATCATTAATTCGATAAGGTTAAATCCGCGTTGGTCCTTAAAACGTGATCTGTAATTCTTCATATAAATGCTTACACCTTTCCCGTTTTCAACACGAAAAGATATTGATTAAGTTTCAAAAGTTTAGATGGTTTTGACAGCATTTTCAATTCAATGCAACTTTTATGTGCGGCGGTGGTTTGTAATCGGGTAGAATAAATTTGCGGCCCCAGATCGCCGCCTCAAAGCTTTAATGAGAGATTGGATAGGCACAGAAAGTGAAAATACGGGCAAAGCGGTCGTCCTGACTGCGGATGTTTCCGGCAAGATCGCCGCGCTACAGGCCGCCGTCGAAAGCGTCATCCGGGGCAAGTCCGAGACCGTCAAGTTTGCCCTCATCGCCGTATTGGCTAAGGGCCACTTGCTGATCGAAGACGTTCCCGGCATCGGCAAAACAACGCTTGCAAACGCTCTGGCACGTGCTCTGGAGATGTCGTTTCAACGTATCCAATTTACCTCGAATCTATTACCTTCGGATATGCTGGGCTTGTCGGTGTTTAATCAAAAAAGCGGCGATTTTGAGTGGAAAGCCGGGCCGATCTTTTCGAATATCGTACTCGCGGATGAGATCAACCGGGCGACGCCAAAGACACAATCGGCGCTGCTCGAAGCAATGGCCGAGGAACAGGTCACGGTCGAGGGCGTGACGCGGCGTTTGCCACGTCCATTTATGGTCGTCGCGACGCAAAATCCGTCTGAGCATCACGGTACGTATCCGTTGCCCGAATCGCAGCTTGACCGGTTTATGCTGCGGCTGCACATCGGCTATCCGGCGCTCGATGACGAGCTCAGCATACTTCGCGACCGCGAATCCGCCGACCCGCTCGATGCCGTCGAGGCTGTTATGTCGCAGGCCGAACTGCTTGAGATACAAGCACTTGTCGCCGACGTGCGGTTTGATGACGCTCTGCTCGATTACCTGTTGCAGATCGTCGATCTGACACGTAAGCACGAGATGATCGAGCTTGGCATCAGCCCACGCGGCTCGCTTG
>JBEBGA010000653.1:0-1118 GCA_040081695.1 Pyrinomonadaceae bacterium | reverse complement strand
AACCACAGATATGTGTATCGACCCGGGACGACGTCGACCTTTGTGCGAAACGCCGGTATCGAAAAGTCGTGCAGCACGTCCTCGGTCGTCATCGTCAGCTTGATCTTTCGACCGACGGGAATGTGCAATTCATTGATCTCACGCTGACCGGTCTCGTGCTGAGCCTTCCACATCCATTGTTTGCCGACGACATAAATATTCATCGCGTCATCCGGCGGCGTAAACTGATTAAAAAATACGATCGCACCGCCCAAGAATATCGTCATTGAGACGACAAACGGAATGATCGACCACACCGTTTCGAGCACCATCGAGCCGTGCATTTCCTCGGGCGTCGCAAACTTTTCGACCTCGCGGTATTTGATCGCGAAGAAGAATATCGCCGCAACGATCGGTATCGAAAACGCAACGCTCACCACGATCAGATAGGCGTACAAAGCATCGACCTGCCACGCGAATGTCGAGGCCTGCTCAGGAAAAAATGGTACCCACGTTGTAGATTGCATATCTATCAGTTGTCAGTGGTCGGTGGTCGGTTGTCAGTTTTGCCATCCGGTTCACTGTCCACTGTCCACGGTCCACTGTCCACTGTTTTCTTCTTATTTCGCCGCCAAAACACAAAACCCATCGCACCAAGGCCTATCAGTGTCGCGATTCCACCTAGTCGAATCACATTCAGAATTGCGAGCCCATATTTACCGGTCGACGGATCGTAGTGATAGCAATAGAGCAGCAGCTTCTCAGCCGGATTGCCGACCTTGTTCTCGGCCGATTCCATAATGCCGAACTTAATATCTTTCGGCGAGTAATCGATGCCGTACAAATATCGCGTCAATTTGCCATCGGGCGATGCGATCATCACCGCCGCGGCGTGTGCGAACTGATTGCTCTTCTCGTCCCATTCAAATCCGAACCCGGCGGCCTTCGTGGCCGATTCTATCGACGCTTGGCTACCGGTAAGGAAATGCCATCCTTTCTCGGTACCCGGACGGCCGTAGCGGTTCGTGTAGCTTTCCTTCTTGTTTCGCGCCAAGTCCGGCTTTTCATTCTCGCGTGCGTCAAAACTGATCGCGACAACATCGAAATCCTTCCCCGCGTCCAGGTTGATGCCCTTGAGA
>JBEBGA010000652.1:0-1120 GCA_040081695.1 Pyrinomonadaceae bacterium | reverse complement strand
TGTTGTTGGTTGTGGCCACGGCGCCGTTGCCGATGGCGGTGGAGTTTGTAATGCCGTTGTTTACGCTGGCATTTGTACCGACGGCGGTGTTTGAAGTCGAATTTGGCCGACTCAGAACCCGCTCGCCGCCGATGTTGAACTGCGACTGAGCATTAAAAAGCTGCGCGGTCCCGGTTCCGCTGATGTTGAAGTTTGCTGCCGCCTGTTGCGAGCCTCCATTTTGAACGTAGTTTGAGCTTCCCGCCGGTACGCTGCTCACAGGAATTGTGCCTTGAACGACGAGGCCGCTGACACTGGCGATATGAGTAGCGTCGACGCAGTTGAAGCAGGCCAGCGAATTTGCGTTGAGTGCGCTGACGGCCCTGATCGCATATGGCGCCGACAGTATCTGCTGCCTCGGTGTGAGAACCGTGTGGGCGCCGCCTCCTGCAGGACGAACCCTGATCTCGATGAAGCGGTCGTTGCCGGGGAAATTATTGCCGAAAAAAAGAGTGACGTTAAAGATGCCGTTTGTGACATTTACGCCGTTCACCGAGTTGACGGTTGTCAACGGATTCCCGCCGACTGCCACGTCATAAAGAGCAAACTGAAAATCATAGCTACCATTGGCTGGTGTACCGCCAAGATTCAGGCTGCCCTGATAACTAAATGCCGGCGTTTGTCCCCGCAGCGAAACCACGGCCAGCGACAATACGAAAACAACAAAGATAACTCTTCGCATAATACTTCTCTCCTGTTTGTTAGATCTGCAGATCATCTTTCAAATCGGTTCGCCCGTAGCATTACGGAGCGATGAACGCGTTTTTGGTGTCGGAGTAGTTGCCGACGGGGTCGTTTTTGTCCATTAGGATGGAGCGCATTTCGATTTGTTCGGCGGTGCCGGGGGTTTGGGGCGTGATTACGAGCGTTCCGGGGCTCGAATTGAGGACGTTGACGAATATCCAGTTGCCGCCCTTGTGCCGGTACTCGAATCTCATCGCGGTCATGCCCTGACGCGAGAATGTGACTTCGACCGCAAAACCGGCGAGCGTTCGCACGGTAAAGTCCGCAGTCAACGTCACCGGGTTCAACGGGGCGTCTTTCGAACTGACGATACCGAGAGCCTCGCCGTCGGCGGGGC
>JBEBGA010000651.1:0-1122 GCA_040081695.1 Pyrinomonadaceae bacterium | reverse complement strand
GTGGTTCTCTAAGGAGCTTCAGGTTCTGGTGATGTCACGTCACCTTGACCCGGTCGCAGGTGAGCATGTCTTTAAGCTTGTAAACATAAAGCGTGTAGAGCCTGATCCACAGGTTTTTGCTGTCCCGTCAGGCTTTAGAGTGGAGACCGCGGGCGGAAGGAAACCGGGCGAGTAGTAGTTGTTTCAGGCGCGAAAATTGTTCACAATGCTCGACGAGGTCTTGAACATCAACTTGCAGACGACA
Organism: Pyrinomonadaceae bacterium; assembly: GCA_040081695.1. Taxonomy (GTDB): domain Bacteria; phylum Acidobacteriota; class Blastocatellia; order Pyrinomonadales; family Pyrinomonadaceae; genus OLB17. The sequence continues at coordinate 878 of JBEBGA010000651.1, read as the reverse complement.
GTGCAAATGCCGACGACCAGCTCGTTGAAGCCGTGCTCGCGGGCGACGATGACGCATTTGCAGAGATATTTGATAGATACAAGCTTCCTCTGACGCGGACTGTCGGCCGGTTCTTTCGGGAGCGGACAGAGGTCGAGGAGTTTGTGCAGCAGAGCTTTACGAAGGTCTATTTTTCGCTCAAACGCTATCGCGGCGGCGAAGAGCGGTCATTTGCAGCATGGCTCTCACGGATCGCAGTCAACGTCTGCTACGACGAGTTTCGTAGGAGACAGCGAAAAGGGGAGAACCTATTCTCCGAAATGAGTGATGAGGAAAACGACTTTGTCGCCTCCGTTGCCGACGGAAAACAAGTGACGGCTGACAAGTCGCTTCAGGCAAAGCAATTGGCAGAGAAGGTTTTGGCGGGGCTCGATCCGGGCGACCGGATAGCCATGGCGTTGGTATACTCAGAAGATTATTCGATCGACGAAGTCGCACGTGCGATCGGTATCTCGCAGAGTAATTTGAAATCGAGATTGTTTCGGTGCAGAAACCAAATCCGAAAGCGGTTTAGTCACCTTTTTAGATAGCACTACATACATTTGAATATTTTTGGGGGACTTATGAGAATTCTTAAGTTAGCAGTTACCTTTGCGTTCGCAGCAGTTTTTGGGGCGTTCTTCTTAGCCAAATCCGGACCCGTGTCGGGACAGAAAGGCGGAGACGCTTTGACCGTACCGACGGGCGTTATTGCGACCGATAGTGTCTATAACAACAAGGTAGGCATCTATTGGGACGCGATCAAAGGCGCGACTACGTATCGTATTTTTAGAAATGCGGTCAACGATCCTGCTAGTGCCACTCAGGTAGGCACGACGCCGCAAAATTTCTTTTTTGAT
>JBEBGA010000650.1:0-1123 GCA_040081695.1 Pyrinomonadaceae bacterium | reverse complement strand
GAACCATCAAACCGCTCGATATCGACACGATCGTCAGTTCGGTTAAGAAGACCAACAGGCTCGTCATTGCCGAAGAATCACACGCTTTCGCCTCTGTCGGTGCCGAGATCTCGCACCAGATGATGGAGCACGCATTCGATTATCTCGATGCTCCGGTAAAGCGTATCTCTTGTGCGGAGGCTCCAATGCCGTACGCTAAAAACCTTGAAGCCTTGGCCTTACCGGATGTCGATAAGATCGTCGCCGCAGTCAAAGAAGTTTGTTATTTATAGATGAACTATATTTGGGATCCAGCGAAGAAAACAAAAGTCGCTCGCGATCATAAAGTTGATTTTGAACGAATCGATGACATCTTTCGAGACCCGCAGGCGATCGAATTTATTGATGAGGAACACTCGGATGAAAATGAGACTCGGTATGGGATAATAGGATTCACGGCTGAGTACGGGCTTACTTACTTAGTATTTGTCGAGGTCGATCATGAAACGACACGGTTTATCACCGCGCGAAAAGCCGAACGATGGATGGTGCGAGATTATGAAAAAGAAACACGTCGAACCTGATCTTGAATTTCTAGAAACCAGCGATGAGGCACGTGCTATGGGTCTCAGAAGAATAAAACGTCGCCACTACACTGGTCCAATCGAGTTGCTCGATGCGAGCACTGCGAGTTCGAGTCTTTTGGTTGAGAAACTTAGAGAGCGACTGTTGAACGATGAGGAATTCGTCAATGGTCTGCGCGACAAACTTGCGGCTTAGCAAAGTTCGCAGCTAGCGTGCATTTGTAAAGGACGGAACGCGGATCTCTGAGTTCGCGAGTGAGAAACGCGGACCCAGAGGCCCGCATTCCGATGAAAATATGGCTGAAAAATTCTTAATGCCGAAACTCTCGCCCACTATGGAAGAAGGGCAGATCGCTCGTTGGGTCAAGAACGAGGGCGATAGCTATGACTCGGGCGAGACGCTTGCTGAGGTCGATACCGACAAAGCGACGATGGAGATGACCGCTCTGTCCGGCGGCACCGTTCTTAAGATCCTCAAAAATGCGGGCGAAACGGCTCTGCTCGGCGAAACAATCGCCATCATCGGCAAAGCGGGTGAGGATATTTCGGCTTTGCTGGCA
>JBEBGA010000257.1:0-4722 GCA_040081695.1 Pyrinomonadaceae bacterium | reverse complement strand
GTGCGATACTGATAAAAAATAGGAGAACTTAACTCTATGGAATGTGTAAGGTGCGGAGCGACCGCTGTCGTCGAAGGATCGTTGATGGATACCGGAGGCGGCGGCGGGGTCGCATTTCTTTTGAAAAGCACGTCGTTTTTTAAGAACGTCTTTGGCGTCGGCAGCCGAAAGGTACTTGCCCGTGCGTGTGTTCATTGCGCTCACGTCGAGCTAATTGTCGATTTCACCGAAGAAGACCGAAAACGCTATCAAGAGTTCGACGGCCCGCAGCCTGACCTGCTCGAACGAATTAATTAGGCCGGTGGATCAGAAGTGTGTCTCGCGGACGGTATTGATGTACAATTCGCGTGTGCGGAGCGAAATCATGAAAACTATCACCATCTTCATCGGAGCATTTCTTTTGTTAACATCGGTGGCATTTGCTCAAGGTGCAAAGGCCAGTTTCAAAGATCCGCGTGACGGGCAGGTTTACGGTGTCAAAAAGGTCGGTAACCTGACGTGGATGAAGCAGAACCTGGGCTATGACATGCGAGATGATTCGATATGCTACGACGATGACGACGAATGGTGTAGCGAACTCGGGATGCTCTACACTTTTGACGGCGCTTTAAAAGCATGTCCGATAGGATGGCGTCTGCCGACCGATGCCGACTGGATGGATCTCGAAAAGGCGCTCGGGATGCCTCAAAACCAACTGACGGTTGATGGTTATAGCACTCAGCGGGGAACCAACGAAGGCCAGAAGCTAAAGGTCGGCGGCAGTTCGGGGCTCGAATTCAAGATCTCCGGATTTGCTACCCTCGGCGGCGACGGCCCGTCATTTGGCGGGATCAATGATGATCGTCCACGCTCATATTTCTGGACCGCGACCAGCCGCACGGTCAAAGGCCAAACCAACGCCTACCGCCGCCGCATCGAGGCCAAAAACGGCAACATCTTCCGTTTTAGCAACCCAACCGCCGGCTACGCCGTCTCTGTCCGGTGCGTGCAATAATCGTCCACTGAAAACGGGAGCGATCTCATGAAAAATATCTTTATCACCATCGCAGCGTTTCTATTTTTTGCATCGGCGGCGTTCGGGCAAGAAGCGGTCCCGACGCCCGAGTCTAGCCCGCCGGCAGTCGTCGCCTCCGTCAACGACAACACGTCGATCGATCTGGCAAGAGCCACTTTAGCGGCGCACGGCGGAGATAGATTTATTAAGATCAAAACTTTGGTGTTGCGCGGAACGGCTGACCTGTCCACCGCAGGTTCGACGCAGACCATTCCCGCCTCGTTTGCGATCGTCATTTCCGACGTCAGATATCGCTTCGATATTCATTCGCAGGCCTTCAGTTACAGGCAGATCTACCACGGGCAACAAAGCTACTCGTCGATCCCGGGCTTTAGCCTGCCGCTCGACAAAATGGGCTTGGAAATGCTGCGGAAGATCAACGAAAAAGACTATACGGTTTCGGCTTTGCCGGAAAAGTTTAAAAAGAAAAAAGGATTCCGCATCACTTCGCCCGAAGGTTCTTATACAGATCTTATCGTTGACGAAAAAACGAACTTGGTAAAAGAATTTGAATCTAGTTATGACGTTAACGGCAATACTTTGACGACTTCGGTGTCGATCGATAAATATCGCGAGGTGGACGGCGTTTTGATCTACGAAAAGTTTTCGCAGCGGATGGAAACGCCGCAAGGAATGCTTTACGGGAATTTTATGGCGAGAGATATCCAGGTAAACGTTGAGATCGGGGACGATGTTTTCACAATGCCGAAATGATAACGGGGTTATCAAAGAGGCGTCCTAGCTTTCGTGTTACAATTCCCGAAAACCGGAGCAGCTTATGAACAATTTCGTCTTCATCATCGCAGCGTTTCTTTTTCTCGCTCCTCCGACTTTTGCTCAGGGGTCGATCGAGGGAACGATCACCGATGCAAAAGGCGCCGTCGTCGGCCGCGCGGTAGTATCGCTCATCGACGCAAAGGGCGCGACCGTTGCTCAGCAGCCGACCGACGCCGAAGGCTACTACACGCTCGACGACATCGCGGCGGGAACGTATAAGCTCGTTGTAAATGCTGGCGGATTCAAGCCTGCGACCAAAACAAACGTCCTCGTGGTTGACGATGGTTTGACGGTCGTCGAACTCAAGCTCATTTCGAATGCGGTAGTTACGGCGAATCCTTGGCCGCAGCCGAAATTCGCCTTTTCTGTCGAATACACAGTTAACGGCAAGACTTCGAAGTTCAATGCGCAAGAGGTGACCGGCCTCGAAAACGAAGCAAATGAGATCGAATACCGACACGGCAATGATAAACAGTTCTCTACCGTAAAAACGCCCGGCCTGAAAGCGTTCGCCGACGTCACCCTAAAGAAGGGTAGTTTTGCTGATGATGGCAAGACGCTTTATGAATGGTATAGATCGATACGCGCTGACGCTAACCCCATACGGGGCACTATCATCATTAAACTGCTTGACGAAGACGGCGATCCGACAATGGTCTGGACGCTAAAAAACGCCTTTCCTAAAAAGCTCACCGGCATAAACCAAGCCACAGGCTCGGTCGAAACCATCACCATCGCCCACGAAGGCCTCTCGATCGTTAAATAAATAGCGGGACCATATTTGCCAGTAAAAAAGACCGCGAGCATCACACTCGCGGCCTTATTATTTTTGGTCAGGTCAGGTCCGGTCCGAGACGGATGGACCGACATCAAATAAACGTTTTTATTTCATTCCGTGCAGCGTTACCACCGATCTTGCTCCACGCCGTACCGTCTGGGCTTCGTACCACACATCAACTTTGTCGATGCGGCGGTCGGGCCCGACGAGGTCGATAACACGAGTCGTGCCGCCGGCCGGAATGTTATTTCGCAGTTCGATATCCTGAGTCTGTCCGTTCTCAAATTTGACCTTCAGCTTGATAAACCGCACCGCCCTGTGCTGCACCGTCAACTTGATCTTACGAAATTCGCCCTTACCGGCTCCGACGTTCCATGTGTCATGATCGGCGCGAGCATTGACCGTTCGCGAACCCAGGTTTTCCCAGTTTTGAGCCGAAATCGCCGACGCACCGATGGTCAACGCGAACAAAACCGATGACATAACGAGTAATTTTCTAAACATTCTTTTCTCCTAAAAGATAAATTTATTTGTGTGCGGGATCACGCAACATTAATATACGAAATTTGCCGCATTGTAAAGACGCCACATAGCCCTGTTTAGCCGAAGAAAGTTACGCGGCCTACCAAGCGGCGTGGTGAACAAAAAGGCCGCGAGCATCACACTCGCGGCCTTTCTTACGTTTGGAGTCCCGCCTTTAGGCGGCTGCTTGGGCAGAAGCCCGCACGAAGTCCGTTGCGACGTTTTTGTAACACGGGCATGTCTTTCGTTCTAGAATCGCACGCTTGGTAATTCTCTTGGTCTGGTATATCATCACAAAACCCCAAATGGTAAACGGAGGAAAACCTATGAGAAGAATAAATGAGATATACCTCGTCGTGGCCGTAACCTGCCTATTGCTCGCAGCGTGCGGAGGGGGCACTGCCGCTAGATGGAACGGCGGCATGTACGAAGGCGACGTTATTGTCGATGGCGTTCGTCCAACCGATGCCAAGCCAGAGAAATTCAAGCTCGTCACCGGCAAAACAAAACGGACCGTCAGCATGGATGCGGGCAATAAATATCTGGGTAATTGCGAGATCGCTATCGACGACAAATATAGCGCAGGCATCACTGATGACGCGAGATTTGCGTTCGAAGAAAAATCAGCCGTCTGTAACGGAGTCACCGTTCACGCGGGCGATTTGACCCTCGAAAAGGAAAAGGGAACCATCAGCGCGACCGTAGTCGATCCCAACGGCCGCTCATACACAATTAAGATCAACGGTATTCAGAAATAGTTTCGCTGCGGGAGCCAAACTCGTAGGAAAAAGGCCGCGAGCGTTAAGCCAGCGGCCTCTTTTCTTCCCACTATTCACTATTCACCGTTCACTATCCTCACGGATTCACCGTCACAAGTCCGATCTCGCTTGGCTCGCCGTAGTTGGCGTTGTTTTTGCGGAGCTGTATATTTTGGGCTTAGCTTTCAACTAGCCGTCGGAGATGGCGATATATTTGTAGCCCATATCGCTAGATGTGGTGATGCAGGTATGTGTGTCCGAACCGTCGGAGACGGTGACATAACAATAACGCGGGATCTATTATGCGGCCGCTTCTCGCCGAGCGGTGAACCTATGGTTCACCGTGCTGTTCTATAAATGATCCTAGGCTATGCCTCCGGCGGCGGCGTAGCCGCGAGTTCTTTGGAGTAGGCTCACGGAAAAGCACAGCTTTCCCGCTCGGCGAAAAGATGGGGCTACAAATATGCCGTCCGCTTCGCGTACTTAAACATTAGGCATTGTGCATTTTGAACTGTGCATTTGTTACGTCGCAGGCCTGACCCCGATTTTTTCCTCCAATTCTTTCCATTGTTTGTAGAACTCACAGAATTTGGCATCAAAAGTAACAAAATCCGGCACACTAGTGAGCAAAAGTCGATCATTTAAGCCAATTGATCCGCCAGAGAGTCCTCAACAACTTATTTGTTTTGTTGAATTTGGGTTGAAAATGACCCTTTTGGCATACAAATTGAAACCACTCTTTGGTCGGATATTGATCACGACAAATTTTCTAAGGAGAAAATACTTAAAAGATGAAAAATCAAAAAGGCTTTTCGCTAATCGAATTATTGATC
>JBEBGA010000256.1:0-4732 GCA_040081695.1 Pyrinomonadaceae bacterium | reverse complement strand
GTCTCACCGGTCGTGGCGTCGAGCCAGACCTTTCCTTTAAGAAAAGGATTATACGGCCGCAGACCCGAGGATACAGGGGCCGCATACTGTCGGCCTGTAGGTTCTTTGCGCCACTCTTCCGTGGTCGGATTAAATTTGATCAGCAAGGTCGGTTTTGTCTGTAAATACTCAATAACGATCGTTTCACGACCTTGGATCTTTTCACGGCCGACGATCTTAAATTCCATAAAAGGCTTTAAGACGTCAAAAGGTGACTCTTGCCATAAAGTCATTCCCCATGCAGACGATCCTCCGTCAAATCGGTTGCCGTCCCTTTTGATCTGACGCAGCTCATCGAGGATCGAATCCGAACGGGCAAGTTTTTCAAAAAACTCGGCGACCTCTTTGTTCTGACGCTCTACCGGCAAACCGTTAAATTCTACAACGTTCCTCAGCTCTCCTGTAGTTCCGTTAAATGGAGACTGGTAAACAATAAAGACCGATCTTATACGTCGAGTTTCTATTATATTTCCTTCTTTATCGTACCGCTCAAAGATCTTGGTCTCCTCGGCCGACAGGTTCTTAAAGGTCTCTGTGTAAAACGCACTCGCCTTTTCAGCACGGTCGATGATCGACGACAACTCCGCGGATAGGTCAGATGTTTGGGCGTAAGCAAACGCCGTGCTCAGCATCACCACCAACATTGTTATAACTCGGGCCATGTTAATCTCAGAGTTCAACAGTCTGCTCATACTCAGGCACGAACACGTTCCAGCCAAATTCGTCACGAATATGCCCGGCCATCGCCTCGGCGGCATCCGGTTCACCGTGGGTCGTAAAAACGGCCTTTGGCGTCGATCGCAATCCGCTTAGCCACTTGATAACCGCTCTCCAATCGGCGTGGGCGGAAAATCCCTCGACCTTTTCGATGTGGCATTTTACCGGTATCCAGTGTTTCATTATCCGGACTTCGCGTTCGCCATCTTGGATGCGGCGTCCGGTCGTACCGGCTGCCTGATAGCCGACAAAGACAAGCGTCGCATTTTCATTTGGCAATAGGCGCATCGCATGATGCAGCACGCGCCCGCCGCTCAACATCCCGGAAGCAGAGATAATGATCCTTGCTCCCTTTAGCTCGTTCAGATGTTTTGATTCGTCACGGCTCGAAGCCGTCGACATCGACGCGGTCCGCAGCGGATGCCGCTTGCTTGCGAGGATCGAGGCGTATTCGCGATCGTGCTCTTCGTGCCAGCGGTTATATACCTGCGTTGCCTGCGACGCCATCGGCGAATCGACAACAACCGGCAGGACCGGAATTCGTATCTGCTCCTCAAGCTCGCGGATCATGTACAGCACTTCCTGTGTACGTCCGACGGCAAATGCAGGGATCAGGATCGGTGCGTTCCGCTTGGCAGCATCATTTATGATATTTGCCATTTGCGTTTCCGAATCGATCTCGCCATGCAGACGGTTGCCGTATGTCGATTCGCACATCAGATAGTCACAATCAGGCGGCGGTGCCGGATCATTGACGATCGGCTGATCGTAATGACCGAGATCGCCGGAAAACAGAAACTTTATCGATGAGCCATCCACGCGGGCATTTGCCATCTCGACGAGCACAAGGCTCGCTCCCATGATATGTCCCGCTACCATAAAACTCGCGGTCACGCCTTCGCATATTTCATAGGGCTGGCCGTCGTTTGGCACCGGCCGCAGCATTTGCAACGCGGCTCGGGCATCATCCTCATCATATAGCGGCAATGCAGGCGTATGGCTAGTTAGGTCGTGGCGGTTGCGGTAGTCGGCCTCTTCTTCCTGCAGGCGGGCAGAATCGGGCAGCAATATCTTTAACAGATCGCCGGTCGCACGCGAAGTTGTCACCTGTCCATTAAAGCCAAGTTTCACTAGACGCGGCAGCCAGCCCGTATGGTCAATATGAGCATGCGTGATTATCACCGCGTCGATCTCAGCCGCGTCGAATTGCGGATCTTGCCAGTTGCGTTCACGCAGCTCTTTTAAGCCCTGAAACAATCCGCAATCGACAAGTATCTTTTTGCCGTTATGTTCGAGTAGATATTTTGAGCCGGTTACCGTGCCGACACCGCCGTAAAACGTTATCTTGGCCATTGCCAAAATATACAACGTCTGCGGTTAATTTACGAGTTCTTTTGGAAACCAGAGCACCTTGCTCGGGTCCGAATATTTCGCCTGATCTTTTCTTATGCGTGCAATGCTGAGCAGCTGCTCGACCGTCTCGCCGTCCTCGCCATAGGCCGCCCAGCCAAAATTCATCTCGACCTCGATCGAATCTGTCTCAGATAACTTTAGCTTACGACCAAAAAATCCGGTGTGAATACGGGCGATGACCTCGGACGACATCTCTTTTGACGCGGTCGGCAATACCGCAAGAAACTCGTCATCTTGCGAACGTGCAAAGAAATCCATCTGCCGCAGATTGTCCTTGATCGTATGAGCGACAAAATTGAGTGCACGGTCGCCCGCAGCATGGCCGTATTTTTGGTTGATCTCGTCAAAGCCTTTGATATCCATTGATAATATCGTCAATGGACGGGCTTCACGGTTTCGCGAAGCCTCAGCGATCTGATTTTCGACGATCAGATAAAACGCACGTTCATTTGGCAGGTCGGTAGTCGCATCGGTCAGAGCATTTTGCTGACTCTGTGCGAGTGCAACTGAGCTAAGTATCAGCGGAGCGACCCGAGAGCCTATGGATTCAAACACCGACAGATCGACTTGTTCGAGATCAAATTTTGGATCGAAATTTAGCCGCAATACTCCGAAAACCTCGGCCTCGCGGATCAGAGGTATTGCAATACTCGGCAACGTAACATCACCGCGAGAAAATTCTTCGCGGCCGATCTCGACTATCTGGCTGTAATAACATCGTCCGGCGATCCCGGCATCAAAGCTCGACACCTTACCTTTCTGATCAGCGACACCGACCCCCTCAACCTCAGAGATCACAAAATGCGAACGCGACGGATCGAGGAGTAGCAAGGCAATCGAACGGTATGCGACCACTCCTTTGACGCGATTTGCTACCAGCCGGAAAGTATCAGCCGGGCCAAGTGCTCCGGTAAAAAATTCGTTAGCCTCGTCAAGAGCATCGAGGCGTCTATCGAGATCCGCCGCAAATCCATCACCAGAAACTGTACCCTGCTTATTCCTTTTTTGCCAAAAATAGAAAAGAGCGCACACCGCAAGAAAAGCACCGATGATCGCCGAAAATCCACGCGTCTTTGAATCGACACCGATCTCCGAATTTGCAAGAAAATACGTCGCAACTATCGCGGCCAGCGAAGCCGCAATAATTATGACGGGATATGTTGACGTGGTTCGTCCGCTATTTGACGCTGAGAGCGTTTCGGTAAATTTGTCCATTATCGAGAGAGTGGGCGAGATGTGAGATCGATAGGAGGGAAATCTTCCCTTTTCAAAGATAACTTTTCTGTTCAAATTAAGTCAACAATTTATTTTTATAGCCTGTAAACATCGGCATCTTAACACATGCCGAAAATCGCCAAAAATCGACTAAAAAAATTCTTTTAAAATAGTGATTTTTTGGTCAAAAATAGGTTGACAAAGCCGTCCGTAATCTCTATCTTAACGTTTGCCTTGAATAAGAAAGAGTTCAAGGCAAAACGGCTGTGTTCGATCAGCCGCGTACCTGGCAACAGGGTTTATATTCTTTGAGAAAGATTTAGGAGTCTTAATAAAATGAAAAAGGTAATTGTACTTTCAACTGTTTTGGGCCTTAGTGCTCTTGGTATGGCTTGCGGCGAAGCTGCTAGCAACAACGCTGCTAACAAACCTGCTAACGCAGCTAACACGACCAACGTTGCTCCGGCAAACACTGCCCCTGCAACCAACGCTCCGGCTGCTAATGCACCGGCCGCTAATGCACCTGCTGGCAACGCAACCAACAAACCGGCTGCTAATGCACCTGCTGCAAACGCTCCGGCTGCTAACGCAACCAACAAACCAGCTAACAAATAGTTAGCACCTTGTTTAAGGTTGGAAAGCACCTTGTCTATGGACAGGGTGCTTTCTTTTTTGTCTTTTGGTGCTCTCCGGTTACCGCTGCAATGCCCCAGAAATTCATTTTTCGTTATTTTGGGGTTGACTATTGTTGCTCAGATTACTATATTGTCGAATGTTCCGAAAATTAGAAAGACTTGGGAACAAGGACTGTGCTTGCACGGTCTTCGGTAAATAAATTAGATCTAATCTTTGAAGAAGACAGGAGAATCATTATGAAAAAAGTAATCGCACTATCAGCAGTTCTTGTTATGGGTGCTTTAGGAATGGCTTGCGGCGAAGCTGCTAGCAACAACGCAGCTAACAAAGCTGCTAACACCGCTGCCAACGCAATGGCTAACGCTGCAAACGCAATGGCAAACGCTGCTAACGCAGTTTCGACCGCTGCTAACACAGCTGCTAACGCTGCTTCGACAGCTGCTAACTCGGCTGCTAACGCTGCTAAGCCTGCTGCTAACGCACCGGCTGCAAACGCTAACGCTGCTAACAAACCAGCAAACAAATAATTTAACTTTTAGTTAAATGATAAAAGCCCGATCGTTCTAGACGATCGGGCTTTTTTCTTTGAGATTCTAAATTTCAAATCTCAAATATTATCTTGGCTTGATTATCCGTTAATTAGAACTAACTCACTCACTCACGCAAGCAAACCATCTAATTCCTCAACCCCGGTCACCGGTCGCTGGCACAC
>JBEBGA010000255.1:0-4747 GCA_040081695.1 Pyrinomonadaceae bacterium | reverse complement strand
ACGGCCGGTCGCCGCAACGGCTTGATTTAACGCGCCGTGAATACGGCCGTCGGCGGCGATCATTTTTGGCAGAGCATCGGCGTATGTTGCACGAAGTTTATCAAGCTCTCGATAATCAATGATGTGCTGAGCTATCTCGTAATTTTCCGAAAGCTCGACCAGCACGTCGTGGCTCGTCGAGACCTGGCCGGTCGCGGTTTTGCGTCCGGTGTCGATATTTAGCTCGCCAAATATCTCACCGACCTGTTTTGGGGAGCCTATATTAAACTCACGCCCGGCGATGGCGAATATCTTGTCCTGCAAAGCTTGCAGCTCTTTGCGGATAAAATCCGCAAAGGTCGTCAGGCTCTCGCCATCGACTTTCATGCCCGTCAGCTCGATGTCGGCAAGTATCGGGATTAGCGGTAGCTCGATCTCGGCATACACCTTTTCCATGCCGTTTTCGCGTATCTTTTCACGCAGGATCGGAGCGAGCCTTGCGATGAAATCGGCATTCTCCGCGGTGCGAAACGCCGCCTCGTCCCAGCCCTCAGGCACCGCAAAGGCTGCGTCAACATCTCCGTAGATCTGTGCGAGAAACTCGATCGGATAGGTCGAACGCGTCGATTCGAGCAGGTATGCGGCGATCAAAATGTCGTCCTTGACCGCTTCGGGCCGGATGCCGAGAGCGAGCAGCGGGCCGAGATTTCGCTTTTCATCGTAGGCAGATTTTTCTAAGAAACTGTTGGTCAGTATGTCTTTGAGCGGACCTTTGGCGGCGTCGATCCCGCCGTCAAAATTTGTGAGGTCGATGTAAAAAGCCTCGCCGTTGCCAAGCCCTATTCCCACGCCGAGAGGAGCTTCTTTGCCGTAGCAGCTAGCTTTTTCGTTGGTGTTCGAGTCGTTGACGAGATAGCTCCAGCGGTCAGCTTCGAATAGACGCCGGACAAGTTTATCGAGAGCTTCACGATCCTTGATGATCTCGTATTTTGTTGTAACGGCGGATGCAGAGCTTGGTTGTGTATCAAACAATCCACCAGATGCCGGTACCGATGACGATGCGGCCGGTTCCGCCGCCATCGAAACCATTCCCGGACCTGCAAATTCATTTGTCAGATTCTTAAATTCGAGCTCGCGAAATAGCTCGTACGCTTTTTGCCGGTCAGGAACGCCAAGTTTCAAAGCATCCAGATCGATCTCCATTGGGACCTCGCAATGCACCGTCGCGAGTTCGAGCGATTGTTTGATGATCGCCTGATTGTTTTTCAGACTTTCGCGATATGTCTTGTGCGAGATCTCGTTGGCACGCTCCATCGCGGCGAGTGCGGAGCCGTATTCGAGTACGAGTTTTAACGCACCTTTTTCGCCGATGCCGGGAGCTCCGGGGATGTTATCGACCGAGTCGCCCATCAGGCCGAGCAGATCGATGATCTTGTCCGGCGGCACGCCAAATTTGTTTTTGACCCACGCCTCGTCGCACCACTCGATCGGCGGCACGGGCACTTTGCGTTTGAAATTGTTCGAATTTTGCCGCATCGCGATCACATACGGATCGCTGACAAGCTGGCACAGATCTTTGTCGTTGGACACGATCACGGCCTGCATCTTGCGTTTGATGCACTCTTTAGAAAAGGTGCCGATGACATCGTCGGCCTCGTAGCCGTCCATCTTGAGGATCGGGATGGAAAATGCCTCGCAAACACGAACTATATAAGGTATTTGAACCGCAAGATCATCGGGCATCGCAGCCCGGTTTGCTTTGTAGTCCGCAAACGAATCATGGCGAAATGTCGGCACGGATGTATCCCAAACGGCTGCGATGTACTCGGGCTTTTCGTCATTGAGCAGCTTGCGGAGCATATTTGTAAAGACAAATATCGCCTGCGTGACCTGGCCCTTGCTGTTGTGCATCGGCTCCTGCTTCATGCCCATCGGGGCAAAAAAAGCACGGTAGATATGCGACATCGCGTCGATCAAAAAGACTCTTTTCATAAGGCGTTTGTGTTCACTTTATCACGTGTCACTACCGACTGCCCTGAGCATCGCCGCCTTGGACCCGGATGAAAACTGCTTCTGCCGATATCGTGAGTAGGGATAACCCAGCTTAACAAGCAGGCTGGCCGGCCGCGAGAAAGCGACGACCTCATACCAGACCTCACGGCTCTCCTGGCAAAACTCGACGGTAAATCGCTCCTCACCCATCTCTGCATGCTCGCTCAATGTCCCATAGGCGAACCCAAACCGGTCTGCCTCGTCTATAACGTATACGATCCGGCACGCGTTTAGGGAATAGAAACCTAGGTGTTTTGCAAGAGGGGCGACATTTCGTCCTGCCTCGATGGGGGTGTCGGGATAACAAAGCTCTATCCCGTCGACCTCGAACATCTTCCAATTGCGGATCGCTTGTTTGGCGAGTTCCCAAGTATCGCTTTCATATCCAAGCAGGACCCGATTGTGATCGATGTGATAGCCCAGAGGCGGTTTATCTTTGGACGCACCCACCTCCGGGTACGAAAACGAATCAGCCTCGCATCCTCGAAGGAATGAGTCGATCTCTTCATTAGTTGGGTGAGATAATAGAAACATTTCGGCGTACTGACCATTCTGTCGGAATACCGTTTTCATTTCAAATTTGACAACAAATTTGTCGTCCGATATTCTTATCGTTCGCTTGCGGGCAGGCGAAACGTTTGTGTCCGGTTCGTCTAGGGGTTAGGACACCGCCCTTTCACGGCGGCAACACGGGTTCAAATCCCGTACCGGATACCATCTTTTACAGGCAAAACTGCATCATACTGGTTATACGAAATTCGCTCGCTCGGCAAGCGAATTTTTTTATTTGGGGAACAAAATGCTCAAAAGATGCTTTTATATTTTTATCGTCACGATGCTGTTTGCCATGGGCATAATGGCGCAAAGCCCGCAAACCGGAACTGACGTGGTGCTCGTGCTGCCGTTTGAAAACACTTCGGGTAAAGCTGAGTTTAACTGGGTCGGCGAGAGTTTTGCCGATTCGCTCTCCGATCTGCTAAAAGTCCCCTCGCTAAACGTTATTACAAACCAGGAGCGTAAGCTTATCCAGCAGCGGCTGCGTATCCCGCTCACGACGTTGCCGAGCCTTGCGACTTCGCTAAAACTTGCCCGTGAATCGCAGGCGACGTTGCTTATTTCGGGACGTTACAACATCGTTCCGGCCGGTGCAGATACAGCGGCGACTATCAACGTCACGGCTAAGATCATCCGCGTCAGCGAAGGCCGCTTTATGAGCGAGGTCATCGACGGCAAACTGATCACACGCGATATCAGCGTTAACGATGCCCTAGGTAATTTGCAGACGATACAGGGCCAAATCGCGTATCAGATCCTGTACCAACGCGACAAATCGCTGCCGTTTTCACAAAATCAGCTTATCGAGGCTGCCAACAAAGTGCCGGCACGTGCGTTTGAGGCATATATCAAAGGCCTGCTGACAACAACTCCTGCGTCACGCGAAAATTTCTTTAAGAACGCCTCGCGGCTATATTCCGAAGCGACGCCCGACGGTATGTATGCCGAGGCCGAGCTCGAACTGGGGCATCTATACCTCAGCCAGCGAAAGGGCAACGATGCGATCAACTCGTTCGAACGGGTTATAAGCACAAATCAAAAATGCCGCGACAAAGCAAAGGCCGACAAAAAACCGCCGCAATGCAGCGACGAGAGTTTTGCCGAGGCCTCGTTTTACATCGGGCTGTTATTTTTGCAGCAGGGCAATTTCGAATCCGCTCTCGCGACATTACAGCCGCTGGCAGACGATCTGAGACTTACGACCGTCTATAACGCCTTGGGAGCGATCTCAGTGCAAGGCTCACGTGCCGAAAAGAAAAATCCCGCAAAAGCTGCCGGACAGCTTAACGACGGTATCGGCTTTTTGAAAAAAGCGGTCGAATCATCACCCGATAATGTAAATATCCGGTTTAATTATGCTGTAGCCCTTTTTCTGATGGGCAACATGACAGAGGCGGCGGAACAATTCCGCTCGGCGATCGTTCTCAATCCGCGTGACGGCGAAGCATATTATCTTTTATCCAAAGCGCTTGAGGCTCTAAAGGACCCGTCCGCTGCAACGCAGAAAAATCAGGCGCAGCTTTTGCTGACGGCGAATAACCGCTTTGCCAAGCTTGAGACCGATTGGGCCAAAACGCAAAAGATCCCCGATATCCCGCTGCGGGTCGAGCAGCCCGTGCGAAAGGATTTTGTCGCCGTCGTTCTCAGCCGCCGTCATTCGACAACGACACAGCCGCAGCTCAACGAGACCGACACGCTGCTCGCTCAGGCACGCGCGCAGCTCAAAGCTGGCCAGGACGACGATGCGATGGCAACGCTTCGCCGCGTGCTCGCCAGTGAACCGATGTCCGCCGAGAGCTATCTGCTGTTGGGGAAGATCAGTCTTCGCCGTGGTGACAAAGACCAGGCGATTAGCCAGTTCAAGACGTCGATCTTTTGGGACAACAAGCTGATCGATGCTCACGTTGAGCTGGGCAAGATCTACGTCGAAAAAGGCGATTGTTTACAGGCAAAGAACTACGCCGCGTCCGCCACGGAGATCGACAAAGAGAACGCAGACGCCGCTGCGTTACAAAGACTGTCAGAACGCTGCTCAAAATAGCGCAAAACGTCAGTACTGACAGCCGCTTTACCTACCTTTACGTCTAACCCAAACGGTATTCCAAAATTATTTTCAGAGAATTAGCCTGTAAACACAGGCTTTTACACTTTTCTTACACTC
>JBEBGA010000649.1:0-1131 GCA_040081695.1 Pyrinomonadaceae bacterium | reverse complement strand
GAACAAGACCGCGCCCACCACCGCGAAATAAAAAAGATCGCCCGCCTCAGCGCAAAAGAAGCGATCGTCGAAGGTTTTATGGACGGCAGCTACGGAAGGTATCTGAATTCGTAATTTTTGTGGTCAGATCAGGTCGTCGAGTATGATCACGTCGATAGTAGTTATTCGCCTGAATCCATTATCGTTTGCGATGAGATATTGGCAGCCCGAAGTGATAGCGGTCGCGGCATGGATGGCGTCGGGTGTTTTTAGGTTATGTTTCGCTCGGAGTTCAGCGGCGGCCCGTAGGATATCGGTCGAGATAGGAATTAGAAAAACTTCGCTTCCGGTTAGAAGTTCGTTGTAGGTGTCCGCAAGCTTCGAATCACGATCTCGCAAAGGGCGAACTAGAGTTTCGAGCAGCGTTATCTCGCTAGTAACGATCTGAACTTCGCCCGCCGTGAAAGCTGTCCAGATCGGCTGGAGGTGAAGCCAATAGACGTCGTGTTCTTCGATAGCGTAGATAATGGGAGCGGTATCAAGATAGAGTCGCCTGCCGCTAGCAAAATCTAGTCGTCCCACGAGTCCCGCTCCGTCCTGATGTACTCGTCGATCTCAGCGGCGGTGCGACGAGGCGTTACGGCGCGAGCCGCCTCGATGATCTCCAGTGCAGATCGTCGTTTAGGAGACGTCCCTTTCGGAGCCCGCTCCATGATCATCTCAGCCAGCCGTACCTGATCGCTGACCGGTAACGGCATTACGGATTCTTGATAGATTGTCTCCACGCTTGGCATACTTTCGGAATATTATCACTAACCTGAAATATATTAAATAGAAAAAGCCTCGTCAGTTCGTCGAGGAGGATCTTCACGCAGCGAGTTTCTCCATTTGGGTTTCGGCTTGTTCGAGATAGTCGATCACCTGCTCGCGGCTGACGGTGGGGAAGCCGTCGATGAAATCGTCGATAGTGTCGCCCGCCGTGAGAAAATCTATCAACGTCTGTATAGGCACACGTGTTCCAGCGAATACGGGAGTTCCGCCCATGACCTCTTTTGAAATTGATACGACCGAATCCTTCATGATTCGATTTTAAGTCATATCCGCATCAAATCAAAGATTTATTTGTCACCCGCGAGATCAAAAAGCTCGCCC
>JBEBGA010000648.1:0-1131 GCA_040081695.1 Pyrinomonadaceae bacterium | reverse complement strand
TAGATGATCTGAAACGCTTCGTACGGAATGCCAAATTTTTCTTTGTTGTCTTTGCCGCGAAAAACCAGCCGCTGATTTGCGTCGTCAAAATTGAGCGTGCCGTCGATCTTGTCGCTGTAACCAAACATCCCGCCCTCGTACTTTGCCTCAAATGTTGCGGGAGCGGGCTTTGCTGCAGGATTCGGCGTCTTGTCGATCGGCCTCGGCTGGGCCGACACGACTGCTGTAAAACAAACTGCTAACGCCGCCGCGATAAATATCAATCTCATAAGTTCGTGCTTCCTGAACGGTAGATTAAGGAGAGCCTTTTTTCGTTCAATATATAGACGCGTCAGAGGGATGATTGGTTGTTATTTGATCGAGGCTACTTTCAGTTCGTCCTGATAGATGGCGACCCGCCGCTCGGCGAGCGCGACATACTCCGCTGAGATCTCAGAACCGAACCATTCCCTATCAAGCAGATGAGCGGTTTTCGCCGTCGTGCCGCTGCCCATAAAACAGTCATATACAAGATCGCCTTCGTTCGTCCATGTGCGGATCTGATCCTCGACGAGTTTTTCAGGAAAAATGGCCGGATGCTCGAACGCGATCTTGTCACGCGAGCTGGATGTGCCGACATTGTAAGAGAATATATTGCCGACCTTTCGCTGTGTCTTGATCTCACGTCCGATATCTTCGTCCGGTAGATTGCCGCGTCCGACCTCAGTTATGCGAAAGGCCTTGATCTTTTGTCCCGCAGACTTTGTCGGCTCGGTGAGCGGATTGAAAGTTTTTGGCTGCCCCTTAGAAAAGCAAAACATATACTCAAAACACTGCCGGTAACGCTTGCCGCAATCCGATGGGATCGGATTATTTTTGGCGTAGATCATCGTGTCGTGGACATTAAACCCGGCCTCGCGAAACGCAAATGCGTGCTTAAAACTCGTCAGTGTTTCGTCGCCATTGACCGTTCTGTCGCCAACCACCCACAGCACTACGCCGCCCGGTTTTGTCTTCGCAAACAGCGCCTTGGCAATTTCCTCGACCGGGAAATGATATCCGTTATAGACGCGCAGGTCGTCATATGGCGGACTGGTGATCGTCATATCGATCGTGTCGTCGGGCAGCCGCTGCAGCGTATCGATACAATTT
>JBEBGA010000647.1:0-1132 GCA_040081695.1 Pyrinomonadaceae bacterium | reverse complement strand
GCCCCCCCTCAAAGGAGAATTTCAGCCTTTCGCCTTGCCCGGTTTTTTTGTTTTTCATAAAAATCGCACAACATGCCCAAGCAATACGGTTTTACACTAATCGCACCGGTCGAGTTTGAAGCCTGGCTTGCCGCGCAAAGTGTGGCCCGAACGGTGTTTACCTTACAGTTGCATCACACCTACGCACCAAACTATGCCGGCTTTAACGGCAAAAACCATTTCGCCCTGCAAAAGGGGATGCAGCATTTTCATACCCTGATGAACGGTTGGCAGGACATCGGTCAGCATTTCAGCATTTTCCCCGATGGTATGATCGTCACCGGCAGGAACCTGGAATCTTCTCCGGCCTGTATCTTCGGATTCAATGCGCATTCCATCTGCATCGAGAACATCGGCAACTTTGATATTGGCGGCGATGAGATGCGGTCGGAACAGCGCGAGGCCATTTTACAGGTAACCGCGGCGTTGTGCCGGCGTTTCCGAATCCCGGTCAATTCCAGTCAGGTCGTATATCACCACTGGTTTGACCTGAAAACCGGCCAACGTACCAACGGCGCCGGCATGACCAAATCCTGCCCGGGCTCGAATTTCTTTGGCGGCAACACCGTCGAAGCAGCGGAAACGAACTTTCTCCCGCATGTCCGGGCGATCCTTGACCATCAGCCCGATCAGCCACCGCTATCCGTCGCCTACTATGCAACTGTGACAACCAATAACCTCAACATCCGGGACAAACCGGATGTGTCCGGTCGCCGGATAAATGTCACGTCCACCGGGGCCGTCCTGCGGGTGTACGAGGAAAAGAATAACTGGTGCAGAATCGCTGCAAACCGGCAGGAATGGGTTTCGGGAAAATACCTGAGAAAACAGGCTTAACAGAAAATATTACTCATCCAAATCAAGGCTACCGATATGGTCTTCTTCGAAATTTCAATCAACGATTTCCTGTGCGGGAAATTTAGCAATGGAACCTTTGCCGATGAACATGGCGAAGATGTCGGGTACAGCAAAATCCCAAATATCGAAAAGTTGAATGCTGAAATACTGGGGCAGATACAGCACCGGGATCCGAGCCGGCCAATATCCGCCTACCGGCCCGATACGCTGGATGTCGGTAAAGCAAGACTTGTTA
>JBEBGA010000646.1:0-1132 GCA_040081695.1 Pyrinomonadaceae bacterium | reverse complement strand
AGTGTACGGTCGACGTCGCCTTTTGGGGCGGCGTCGTCCCGGGAAATACTGGCGAGCTTGCCCCGCTGATCGAGCGGGGCGTTCGCGGATTTAAATGTTTTCTGATCCATTCCGGCGTTGACGAATTTCCGCACGTTAACGAATCTGACCTCGGAATTGCGATGCCTGAGATCGCACGTCTCGGGTCGGTTTTGCTTGTCCATGCTGAGGTGCCGGGGCCAATAGATGCGGCCGCGGCATCGCTCGCTGGCCTCGATCCGAGAGCATACGACACGTTTCTTCGCTCGCGTCCACGCGAATCTGAGAATGAGGCGATCGCACTAATGATCCACATGTGCCGCGAAACGAATTGCCGCGTTCATATCGTTCACCATTCGTCCTCTGATGCGTTGCCGATGCTGCGAGGCGCAAAGGCCGAGGGTTTGCCGTTGACAGTAGAGACTTGTCCGCACTACCTTACCTTCGCCGCCGAAGAGATCGCCGATGGAGCGACTCACTTCAAATGCTGTCCGCCGGTGCGCGAACGCGAGAACCGAGAAAAACTCTGGGAAGCGATCGCTGACGGTACGATCGATATGGTCGTATCAGACCACAGCCCTTGCACACCCGCTTTGAAATTACAGGAATCAGGTGATTTCATGGACGCTTGGGGCGGGATCGCGGCGTTGCAGTTCGGGTTGCCGGTGATGTGGACGAATTTGAATAAACGGGGGTTTGGGATCTCCGATCTTACGCGTTTGATGTCAGCCCAGCCAGCAAAGCTAGCTGGCTTGAGTGACCGTAAAGGCAGACTGACAGCCGGACTCGACGCGGATATTGTTGTTTGGGATCCTGAAAAGGACTTTAAGGTCGACCCGTCGATCATTCAGCATCGGCACAAACTCACACCGTATTCGGGTATGGAACTGCTTGGGGCGGTTGAAAGAGCATACATTGGCGGACGCGTTGTTTACGAGAGCGTCGGCCGTTTCGAAACCCCACAGGGAGCTTTGTTGCTAGAATAAGCAAAAATGAGGGCAAGTGATGACAAACGGCAAATGCTGCGCCACTTTCTGGCGGCACTTGCGTACCGGACTCAGAAGGGTCTGCGTGACGCGCCGGTCGCGTTTGGTGAGTTTTCGACGGGTAACGG
>JBEBGA010000645.1:0-1133 GCA_040081695.1 Pyrinomonadaceae bacterium | reverse complement strand
GGACGGCTCCCAAAATTGTCGTCAGGTTCATGTCTGTGCCGCCGAGTTGGAGCATACCGCAGACGAGGATGATGCCGCTGATGACGCCCATTAGGAGCCGCACTCCGTTCGTTTTTACAATTCCAAAGTCTCCACAGCCCTTGTTCGGTTACGAACCCATTATTCGGTTACAAGCTTTACCATACCGTTTCCACATTCGTCAGCCTTCGGATATCTCCGTCACTTGTTACAAGTGGCACACCCAGATGCTTTGCGGTCGCGGCAATGATGCGGTCGGGCATGTCGGCGACGATGGAACGGTCGATGTTCTCGATCTCGTCAGCAACTCCGCGGGTCAGCTCGATCAAGCGGAATGCGGTGGAATCGTCGTCGAGTGCTTCGCTAAGCTTGATCAGCACATCGCCATAGACACGGTTCTTTTCTATCAGATAGACCAGTTCGACGATAGTGATCGATGTAACGTAAATCGAACTTCCGCTTTCCTGAGCATCCGCGACCGCCGCCTGTGCCGACGCGGATTGCAATCTCGGATCGGTAAAATACCAGATGACGATATTTGTGTCTATTACGATGTCGTCCATCGGCTATAGTTCGTCCTCGGTATCTCTGGTATATCCTCGCCACATTTCATTGCGGGCCTGACGCATATCCTCTTCCGTCCATTTGAAGTTCAAATAAGCAAGGCTGCCCTGAAGCGAACGACGCGGTTTTTTCGCGGGCCGTTTTGCTTCGAGAAACTCGACGAAATCGAGAACTTCCTGCTGCTTTATTGCAGGCAGAGATTCCAATTTTTCCAATACGGCTTCTTTAACTGTCATAATTGCACCTGCCTTAATTTTACCACCGAGAGCAAGCGTGGGTTGCAATATCGCTACTTCCTAAACATCGCCAACATCCGATTCGTCACCAAAAATCCACCGGCGATATTGATTGCGGCTATCAATACGGCGACCGCTCCCAAGATCGTCGTCAGGTTCATGTCTGTGCCGCCGAGTTGGAGCATGCCGCCGACCAGGATGATGCCGCTGATGGCGTTGGTGACGCTCATTAGGGGCGTGTGGAGGGCGGGTTTGACGTTCCAGACGACCTGGTACCCGACGAAGCACGCGAGCATGAACACCGTGAAATGCGAC
>JBEBGA010000254.1:0-4756 GCA_040081695.1 Pyrinomonadaceae bacterium | reverse complement strand
GTGCAAGCTTTAGCTTGTATCTGTGCTGAAGAACAGGCTTAAGCCTGCACTCTGAACGTATGTTAAACTTGCATTCGTGGAAAACGCGGCGGTAAAAGTAAAAAGGCGAAAGATGCCGTGGGTCGTCGGTACCTTGATGGTGGCTTCGCTAACCCTGCTCGTCGTTCTCCAATCATCAAATCTCTGGAAGACTTTTACCATCGAATCGTCGAGCGATCTGATAATGCTGTACGCGCTCTCAGGCCTCAATTTTATTGCGTTCGTCGTATTTGGCTTTATCTTCCTGCGTAGCATTATTAAGCTGATTCGCGAACGCCGCACCTTTGAACTCGGGGTGCAGATAAAGACGCGGCTGTTGGCGTATTTCTTTGCCGTCAGCTTGCTGCCGATCATCGCGATGGCGGCATTTTCATACCTATTTATGAACCGCGCACTCGAACGCTGGTTCTCGCAAATTCCGCAACAGGTCTTGCAGCAATCCCGCACAGCCGAACAATCGCCCGCCGTCCGCGACGCGCTTGCCGAACTTGACCGGCTCGGACAGCAACAGGCGACCATCCGCCGTATCGGGTTGTTGACGCTTGGTGTGCTGACGTTTTTGCTAATTTTTGCGTCGACGTGGGTTGCGTTTTATGTTGCTCGGGGATTGACGACGCCGATCAAGGCTTTGGCAGAGGGAGCCGGAGAGATAGCGAAAGGCAATCTTAAACATCGCGTCGATGTGCTCGCCGAGGACGAACTCGCGATCCTCGTAAATGCATTCAACGACATGTCGGCAAAGCTTGAGGAAAACGCCGTCGAGATCGCCGAGCGTCGGCGTTATATCGAGACTGTTCTCGATACGCTGCCGACAGGCGTGATCTCGTTCGACCCGGACGATCATGTCAGTACGATAAACGGTGCGGCTATAGAGATATTGGGGCTGAAAGGCGATGATTTCCAAGGAGTTCCCGTCGGAGATCTCGCAGATGGCGACGATCTGAAAGTTTTTGAGAGGCTGATCGGTCGCGCACGCCGCGTCGGTAATGCGTCGGACCAGACGGTTCTAAAACCTGTAAATTCGAACGGTAACGGCGATGCGATAGACGGGCGAACAGTAGCTATCACAGCGTCGGCATTACCCGCCGAAAGCGGTGTCGTGCTGGTGATCGAAGACCTTTCGGAGTTGATCGCCGCTCAGCGGGCCTCTGCTTGGCAAGAGGTCGCCCGCCGTATGGCACACGAGATCAAAAACCCGCTCACACCCATTCAGCTTTCCGCCGAACGGATTGCTAAAAGATTTGACCGCACAGGTCACGAAGATGTAGGAGCCGGAAAACGTCTCAACGACAAAGGCCCGCTCGGCGAGGTCGTGCACGAAAGTACAGCGACCATTTTGCGTGAGGTCACGTCGTTAAAATCGATGGTTGATGAGTTTTCACGGTTTGCACGTCTGCCAGACGCAAAACTAGAGAGCGGTGATGTCAATGCGGTTGTATATCAAGCCGTTGCTGGGTTTGAGGGGAAATTTCCGGACGTAGTGATCGATTTTGCTGCGGGGGATGATCTGCCGGAGGTTTTGCTGGACGAGGAACAGTTAAAGCGCGTTTTTGTTAATCTCATCGAAAACGCTGCCGAGGCTATTACCACCGAACAGAGCGGCCGGCGGATCGAGATCTCGACGCGTCACGATCAGGCCCGCGATATCATCGTCGTTGAGATCGCCGACAACGGCAAAGGAATCCCGGCGTCGGACCTGCAAAAGCTGTTTCAGCCGTATTTTTCGACAAAAGGACGCGGCACTGGCCTTGGACTGGCGATAGTTAAACGTATAATTACTGAGCATCACGGCCGCATCGTGGTTGCGGCAAATCAACCTCAAGGGGCGAGATTTACCATCGAGATACCGGTGAACGGATAGTAAATGCAGAATTCGATACTGATAATTGACGACGAGCGGGGGATTCGCGATACGTTGCGCGGCGTCCTGGAGGACGAGGGATTTTCTGTTCAGACTGCGGAGTCTGGTGAAGCCGGACTCGACATCGCACGTACGCATAATTTTGGCTGCATCCTGCTCGACATCTGGCTTGGCGATGGTATCGATGGGCTCGACACGCTTGCCAAACTCAAAGAAGAGGGAAATGACGCGGCGGTCGTGATGATATCCGGTCACGGAAATATCGAGACGGCGGTGAGGTCAACCAAACTCGGTGCGTTTGATTTTATTGAAAAGCCGCTCAGTCTAGAACGTACCGTCATCACTGTCAAAAACGCACTTCGTCAGCGCGATCTCGAACGGGTCAACGAACAACTGCAAAGCGAGATCGCCGAGCAATATGTGATGGTCGGCGAATCGGTCGCGATGCGTGCACTGCGAAAGCAGATATCGATCGTCGCTCCGACAGATGGCCGCGTGCTTATCTCAGGCGAAAGCGGCACAGGGAAAGAGTTGGTCGCACGAGCGATCCATGCTCAATCAAAGCGGCGAAATCTGGCTTTTGTTGAGATCAACTCTGCCGCGATCCCCGAGGAATTGGTCGAATCAGAGCTTTTTGGCCACGCAAAGGGTGCGTTTTCTGGTGCTTTAAAAGCAAAGAAAGGAAAATTTGAGGTAGCCGACGGTGCAACGCTTTTCCTGGACGAAATAGGCGATATGTCGCCGCGGGTGCAGGCAAAGATGCTGCGGGTTTTAGAGGAGCAGCGGTTTGAGCCGGTCGGCAGCAATACACCGGTTTCAGTCGATGTTCGGGTAATTTCAGCGACTAATAAGCCGCTTGATTCGCTGATCGATAACGGCAATTTTCGAGCCGATCTTTTCTATCGGCTAAATGTGATCCCGTTTCAGGTGCCGCCGCTGCGAGAAAGACCTGAGGATATCCCGGTGCTTGTCGAGCATTTTAATCGACGGTTTTCGGCGGAATACGGCAAAGCGGCGAAAGAATTTACTGCTGACGCTATCGATAGCCTGCAAGCGAATGATTGGTTTGGAAACGTCCGCGAATTAAAGAACACCATAGAGCGAATAGTGATCATGTCCGGCAAAACAACCGTCACCGCGGACGACCTGCCCGAACTCGACACCGCTAATGAGACACCGGCGATCAGCTTTCGATTTCCTACATTCAAAGACGCGACCGACGCTTATCAACGCGAGTTTATCCAGCACAAGCTCGCAGAATTTGACGGGAACGTAGCAAAGGCTGCAGAAGACATGGGTGTCGACCGCAGCCATTTGTACCGCCGAATGCGGAATCTCGGAATCAAGCAATAATTAACCACAGATAAACCCGGATGACACTGGTAAAAAAATTATCTGTGTCATCCGCGATTATCTGTGGACAAATTCTTCCCGACTATTTCTTGTTCACCGGAAATCCACGCTTGATCATTAGAGCATCGACATTAGGGTCGCGGCCGCGGAAATTGCGGTAGCCTTTGGCCGGGTCGATCGTGTTGCCGACCGAGAAGATGTACTTGATCAGGCGTTTTGCAACGTCCTTGTCATACGCTCCTTTGCCCTCGGTAAACGCACCAAACGCATCAGCCGTAATTACATCCGACCAAAGATAGCTATAATATCCCGCCGAATAACCGTCGCTCGAAAACACATGGCCAAATTGCGGCGTGCGGTGACGCATCACCAGTTCTTTTGGCATGCCGAGAGCGGCAAGCGTTTCTTTTTCGAATGCATCGGCGTCGATCTTTTTGTCGCCCGCAAGGTGCAGCTTCATATCGACGAGAGCACTCGCGAGATACTCGGTCGTGTCAAAGCCCTCGTTAAAGGTCGCCGCTGCTTTGATCTTATTGACCAATGCTTGCGGTATCGGCTTGCCGGTTTGATAGTGCAGGGCATATTTATTCAGCACCTCAGGCGTCGAGAGCCAGTGTTCGAGCAGTTGTGACGGAAACTCTACATAATCCCTCGCGACGTTTGTTCCCGAAAGGGTCGGGTACGTCACGTTTGACGACAGGCCGTGCAGAGCGTGGCCAAATTCGTGAAACATAGTACTCGCGTCATCCCAAGAGATGAGAACAGGCTCGCCCGGTTTTCCCTTAACAAAATTTGAGTTGTTTGAAACGATGGTCGAAACCTCGCCGTCAAAACGCCGCTGTTCGCGATAAGCGTTCATCCAAGCGCCGCTACGTTTGCCGTCGCGGGCAAACGGATCAAAATACCACAGCCCAACGTGCTTACCGGTCGTCTTGTTTTTGACTTCGTAAACAGTTACGTCCGGGTGAAATACAGGGACTTCTTTTACCGGTGTAAAGGTGAAATCAAATACCTCACCGGCGACGAAAAACAGGGCGTCACGCATCTTGTCGAGCTGTAGGTATTGCTTGACCTCATTGGCATCGAGATCGTATTTTTCCTTACGGACTTTTTCCATGTAAAAGCGATAGTCCCAAGGCTCAATGGTAATGCCGGCCTTTTCCTTGTTGGCAAGGGCCTGCATATCAGCGACCTCTTGCCATCAACTTCATCGCATTCTCAGGATTTTTTGCCATTGCGTTCTCAAGCCGCCAATGAGCGTGTGTCGGAAATCCGAGCATCTTTGCACGCTCGGCACGAAGCTGGAGGATCTCGGGGATGACGGCGTTGTTGTCACGCGGTCCACCGTTGTCGCCGCGATTGATAAACATTTTCCAGACCTTTTCGCGAAGGTCGCGGCGATCTGAATATGTTAGGAATGGATCGACCGATGAACGCGTGTTGCGGATGATGCCGGCGGCTTTGACATTTTTCGAAGTCGCCGCTGCCGCCGCCGCGTCTTTG
>JBEBGA010000644.1:0-1133 GCA_040081695.1 Pyrinomonadaceae bacterium | reverse complement strand
ACGATGCATCGGCGTTGCGTTTGACCGGCCGTCGCGAATACGAGGTCAATGCTCATTGGGCGTTGTATTGCGAAAATTACCTCGAGGGGTTTCATATCCCGTATGTACATCGGGCGTTGAATGCTGTTGTCGATTACGGGAGTTATACGACTGAGACGTTTCGGTATTCGAGTTTGCAGACGGGCTATGACGATGCGGGAAAGGTTGCCGCGAGATATTTGTTTGTCTTTCCAAATTTGATGTTCAACTTTTATCCGTGGGGGATTTCGGTAAATGTTGTGCGGCCGGTTTCGCCGACGAAAAGCGTTGTCGAATTTTTGACCTATGTCGGAGATGAGACGCTCCTCGACAAAGGTGCCGGAGCCGATCTGCACGGCGTCGAACTGGAAGACGAAGCTGTGGTTGAGAGCGTACAAAAAGGAATCCGTTCGCGGTTTTACAAACACGGGCGGTATTCGCCAACACGTGAGCGGGGAACGCATCATTTTCATCGGTTGATAGCGGAATTTATTGGTGGTCCGTGTCAGTAGCCCGCACGTGAGTAAGGGCTCTATTTATGGCAAATAACCTACAAATTAGCCAAGAGATCGAAAATCTTCGTGCCGACATTGAGCGGCACAGCGATCTGTATTACCAATCGGACGCGCCGGAGATCTCGGATTTTGATTTTGACCAATTGCTCGAGCGGTTGAAAGCTCTCGAAACCGAGCATCCCGAACTCGTCACGCCGGATAGCCCGACTCAGCGTGTCGGCGGTAAGGCGACTTCATTAAAACCGTTTACTCATACGGTTGCCCTGATGTCGCTGGATAACTCGTATGATCTGGGTGAGTTAAAAGCGTTTACAGACCGCTGTGAAAAGCTGGCTGAGGGGCGAAAACTTGATTATGTTGCTGAGCTAAAGATCGATGGACTTTCGGTTTCTCTGCATTACGAGAACGGCATTTTGGTGACAGGTGCGACGCGCGGCGATGGTTCGCAGGGGGACGAAGTCACGCAAAATGTGAAGACGATCCGCTCGATCCCGTTAAAACTAAAGGTTGATGCTCCGGCGCATGCTGAGGTTCGCGGCGAGGTGTTTTTGTCGCGTTCGCAGTTTGCTAAGATCAACGCCGAGCTTGAAATGCAGGACG
>JBEBGA010000023.1:0-17088 GCA_040081695.1 Pyrinomonadaceae bacterium | reverse complement strand
TTTCACGACGGCACCGACGCTAAAGGCTTCAAACAGATGTTTGGCTATTTTGCCGGCGGCATATCGAGCGGTGAGAGGCAGTTTGATAAGTTTGAGGCCGCCATAGCCAATGCCGGACGCGTTCTGTTGCTCGACGATCCTTTCTCGCAGATGGATACCGCGTTGCGGGACGCGTGCTTTGCCGCGATCCGGAAAGCCGCAAAACAGCGAAATCGCGTCGTGATATTTGCGACAAGCGATTTTGACCAGATCATGGGGCTGACGGACGAGGTCGCGTTCATGTCCGGTGGCGAAATACGGCAATCCGGCACACCGCAGGATATTTACGACAACCCCGCGACCATCGAAGCCGCACGCATGACTGGCGAGAATAATCTTATCGTTGCGAGACGACTAACATCGTCGGACGACGATCTGCCGGAGTTTCACACAATTGACGGCGAGCACAGGCTCTTTGCCCACCGTGCTGATAAAAAACGCCTTGGCCCGATCAATCAAAATATGACGCTCGCCATCAGGCCGGAGCTTGTCTCAATGACGCCCGGCGTGACACGCCCCGAAGACAATCTGCTCAGAGCGGTCGTAAAGGCGGTGCATTTCAGAGGCTCGACCTCCATCGTAGAATTTGATGCAGACGGCCTAGCGATCAAGACATGTGTATTAAAATCCCCTGCTCTAAAGCCCGGTGACGAATGTATGCTCGGGCTGCCCCCACATCGAATTCTCATCCTAAAAGACTAAAAAAAGGCGGCTCCGAAAAGCCGCCTTTGTAGTTTTTCCAAGATCTGCTTTCGCCTATTCAGGGCTAAAGACGAGATCCGTAACATTGTCGTTGATCTGCAGCACCTGAGGAGCATACTGGAATCGTCGTGACAAAATGCTAACGAGGTAAGTTCGTCCCGGTTCTACATCTTCAAAGCGGAACTGCCCATATGCTCCGGTAAATGCGAGCGTCTCGATGCCATTTTCATCTCTGAGAACAACTCTTGCCCCACGAAGCCCGCGTCCGCCGGGTGATGTCAGCACACGTCCCGAAACCTCAACGCCCGCCGCCGTGGCAGCACAGGCACCGGTTCCCGGAGTACAGATACCGGCCGGGCGGCTGGCATCTAAACGAAGTCCGGGTGACAGGTTGGCTCCATTGAACGAAAACTGTGTGAACTGAGTTCCCGTCGTTGCTGCCTGTATGCCTACCGTCGAGTTAACACCCGCGGCATTGGCCCCTGCTCCCGTTGCGGCATAGATATATGAGAAATTCTCTGATCCTTCATTAAACACAATGGCCATGTTTATGGTGATCCCGGCCTCGGCTGTTCCACCGTTCCAATGCTGAGCTCGCCATTCGACGATCCATTGACGGTTCGGAGCAACGCCCGTTGTCTGTTGATAGACACCGGCCAGCGGCGAGCGGGCCGTTGTCATGATCAGGTCGTCCCAGAACGGCATTAGTACCGGCGTGGTTGCATCAAATGAACCTGTGCCAAAGCCGGTGTTACCAAGACTCGGAAGTGCTCCGTTTGCTTCGCGTGAGGAACCGGCAGCACTGGTGATCTGCATATTTCCGTTGGTATTGACCCTAAGAGTTGCACCGCTGGCAACACTGGTACCATACACGTTGAACGCGAACGGAGCTGTAATAGCTACGACGGCATCGTCCGCCTGGGTTCCCGCTACAAGTGTTCCGCCGGCTGGTATTGTCGCCCCTGTCGATGGTGTGAACACATAATTTGGGCTCGCGGTCTGGCCAACAGGCACCGTGAAATTAGTAATGTTCGGTGAAGCACCTCCTGTATACGTTACCGTGAGCGTCAGATTGATATTCGTCGCACACGCCACAGCTCCAGTCGTAGATATCTGGAACGGGGTCGTGTTTGTCTGTGTGCCGCCCGGCGCGATATTCGGATACGCCGAGGTGTTTTGTGTGATCGTCACATTTGGTGTCGTTGTTGACAACACCGCACTGACGGCGGTTGCCGTAGTATCGGGACTCGCGTTCGAGATCGGAATGTTCATCGTGTTACATTCATTAGGTTCGATCAAGTTATTACCAGATATTACCGCAGCATTTTGCTGTAAAAGCAAGGCCCCGACTACCGCAGGATTTGCATTATAAGCTACAAGTGCAAAATCCTGATCTGTTGTATCGGCGTTGCCGGGCAGGCCGTCCCCAGCTATATTAGTTCCCCTAACAACGATCAAAACCTGCGTGCCCGTTGGCAGAGTGCCTCCGGGGATGAATACCGATTCGACATTGTTACGAGTGTCGGCAACGCCACCAGTGGTGGAGTTTGCTCCTGTGAACACATTACCGCGATAGGTGTTTCCACCGGCTGTAACCTCAAGATCCAGATTATTGACAAAAGAATTTCCGGTTGTTGCCCCTGGCAGGTCGGTATATGCAATAGTGACTCGAAACGGTTTGGAACCATCCACAACCTGAGCACCAAACGATCGAACTTCGCCGGTCGCCCCGAACGTGTCGGCAGCAACCTGGTCTCTAATGATCCGCGCCGTGCCGTCAAAGGCAGTGCCGAGGTTCATCATTCCATAGCCCTGATTGTTAGACGGCAATGTGTCGTTTGCAGAAACGCCAGTCATATATCGTGCCGAATTGATTATGTACGCCTTAGTCATCGCGGAGCTTGGTGGAGCGCTTCCGGCAGGAGTACGATTTGTAGCGATATAGGATGGGTTGTTAATAAACTGCTGGTAAACTAGCGCCGAGCCGCCCGCAACCGCAGGGTTTGAATGGCTGGTGCCTGACGACGAAGTGTACCATTGCTGCGTTGTCGGAAAGAAATTACTGCCTCCCGGGCCGGCACATACTCCGTCTGCACGATACGTAGCCTCGGCGGTACCATTTCCTGTCGTACCATTTTGCACATAGGTCATACCCGTCGTGTGAGTTCCCGGTGCCTGAATTTCCGGTTTTTTACGGCCATCTGCAGTCGGCCCACGGCTTGAAAAGCCGACAATATCGTTAGCACTGTTTGCCTCGGCGTCGGTTGTGCCACAACCGTCGGCTCCGCCAAACGGATGCACGTTCTCAGCAGCTCCGACCGTAAAAACGTTTTTGCCTGTCCCGGGTGATCCTATTGTGGTGGCTCCCGAACCGTCGTTACCTGCAGAAAATGTAATGATCATCTCCTGATTGCCCGCCGTTCCCGATTGGGCATCGCGAACCAACCCATCGTAGATCTGCGAATCTGCGTTGTATGCCCCGCTGACGGCCGCCCCCCAACTGTTGCTGCTGATCCTGGTGCCGGCGGTATAACCGGCGGAAAGCATATTCGGATAACTGGGATTGGTGAAATTTGGATCAAAAATAACTGAGTTAGCCAACCGCACAAACGGAGCAACACCCAATCCATAACGAAACCCGCTGGCGTCTGCGTGCGGAGCCGCTCCAAAATTGACGCCCCCGACAGTTCCCGTTGGTACATAGCCGCCGACAATGCTCATATTTAGCTGGCCGTGACCGCTAACTCCAAGCCCACCGTCTGCAGTCGAAGATCCTCCCCAACGCCCTTTGTATATAAAGCGGCTCGTCCCGGAAGGCGTCGTCTGTCCGATCGTCCTGTTTCCGGACTCAAATAAGACAAAATGACGAGCTGGTACCGGACCGGCATTGGCATTTGTAGCAATCGTCCCCGGATCGGCCCCGGTAGGATTGCGGTCCGCCCCATCATCGGTCACATCAACTATGAACGCCGAAGAATTAAACTGTGCCTGGGTAAAGCCCCAAGTGGTAAGAAAAGAAAAATAGTCTCCCGTATTAGGGACGTTGCCGGTAATGTTGCCGGCTAAGATCATATCTTGACGCTCATCCATTTTTTTCGGTTCGACATACGGATAGATAGAAATAACGTCGGAGCGGTTAGCTATCTCGCGAACACCCTCGTCAGACAGGCCAACCGTTACAACGACGTAATGGCGGTAGGACTCATTACGTTTTTCCGGAGCGGTCTCGATCTGAGCTATTCTGGCCAAAGTCGCCTGGTTTGCGATCTTGTCCTGAAATAGCTGAACGTCGTAAAAACCAGTCGCGCTTTCGATCCGGCGTTCACCCCCCTTTTCAGTTGGTGTTTTATAGGCAGCGGGTTGAATACGGTGTTGAGCCGTGTAATCGCCTATCCAAGCCGGGCCGGAACCGGCATCGCGGTTAGCATCGTTGATCAATCTGTTCATCGAAGCAGCATCGCCATAAACCAGATAAGAGAAATTTGGAATGTAGTCAACGATCGACACACCCGAAGCAACGAGTGCTGCATGCCATTTTTCTTGAATAGGGCCGCTGTATTTGACCAGACGCATTTCCTTTCCGGAAAAACTTTCGCGTGCACCGCGAAAAGCTTTGCTAGGGACAGACCGGGTATCTATTGCTCCGGCGTTTAGTTCTATCGAGGCAGGGTCGTCCGAAGTCATCACCGTCCCACCATTTACAGTCTCAGTACGTTTAGATTTCTGATCCTTGATCCCCCGATTTTGGGCATCGGCCTGCCAAACGAAAAGCGTGGCAATAGCTACGCCTAATAATGCGCCGACAGATAAAATTGCATTTCTGTAATCCCTAACAAATGATCCGGTGTGATTTTTCATATTTGTTCCCTAAAACCCCTCTAAAAGTAATTCGACACCTAAGCCAAGGCAATATTGCTATTGTGGCTTTGGAAAAAAAGCTGTGATCTTGAAATCAGTTAAACAAAAAAGTTGCTGAATTATACCCAGTGTCACAACTCAGTGTCAACGACTGCGATACTGAGTCAAAACGCCGACTGCTAGTAGGAATATCCTTAAGTAGTTTAGAGCGCCGAAAAAGGCAGCCTTTCAGCTGCCTTTTCCGGCTATAACAATGATCTAAATGCTTATTCGGGAGTAAACATAAGATCGGTAACGTTGTCGTTGATCGTCAGCACTTGAGGTGCGTAACTATAACGGCGATTGCGGATAGTAACGATATACGTATGCCCTGGCTCGACCTCGGCAAACCTGAAATTACCCATTGCACCGGTGGTCGTCGTGATCTGGTTGCCGTTCTCATCCCTGAGAGTAACCACCGCCCCACGAAGCCCGCGTCCGCCGGGTGATGTCAGCACACGTCCCGAAACCTCAACGCCCGCCGCCGTGGCAGCACAGGCACCGGTTCCCGGAGTACAGATACCGGCCGGGCGGCTGGCATCTAAACGAAGTCCGGGTGACAGGTTGGCTCCATTGAACGAAAACTGTGTGAACTGAGTTCCCGTCGTTGCTGCCTGTATGCCTACCGTCGAGTTAACACCCGCGGCATTGGCCCCTGCTCCCGTTGCGGCATAGATATATGAGAAATTCTCTGATCCTTCATTAAACACAATGGCCATGTTTATGGTGATCCCGGCCTCGGCTGTTCCACCGTTCCAATGCTGAGCTCGCCATTCGACGATCCATTGACGGTTCGGAGCAACGCCCGTTGTCTGTTGATAGACACCGGCCAGCGGCGAGCGGGCCGTTGTCATGATCAGGTCGTCCCAGAACGGCATTAGTACCGGCGTGGTTGCATCAAATGCACCTGTGCCAAAGCCCGTATTACCAAGACTCGGAAGTGCTCCGTTTGCTTCGCGTGAGGAACCGGCAGCACTGGTGATCTGCATATTTCCGTTGGTACTGACCCTAAGAGTTGCACCGCTGGCAACACTGGTACCATACACGTTGAACGCGAACGGAGCTGTAATAGCTACGACGGCATCGTCCGCCTGGGTTCCCGCTACAAGTGTTCCGCCGGCTGGTATTGTCGCCCCTGTCGATGATGCGAACACATAATTTGGGCTCGCCGTCTGGCCAACAGGCACTGTGAAATTAATAATGTGCGGTGAAGCACCTCCTGTATACGTTACCGTGAGCGTCAGATTGATATTCGTCGCACACGCCACAGCTCCCGTAGTCGATATCTGAAACGGAGTCGTGTTTGTCTGTGTGCCGCCCGGCGCGATATTCGGATACGCCGAGGTGTTTTGTGTGATCGTCACATTTGGCGTCGTTGTCGACAGCACCGCACTGACGGCGGTTGCCGTACCCGTTCCGCCATTGGTCACAGGAAGATTGATCCTGTTACATTCATTCGGTTCGACAATTCCGTTTCCGTCAGGCAGTGCCGGTGTCGTGGTCGGATTGAGCACCGCAGCCGGAGTCAAACAATAGTTGGCAACTGTATTAGCACCATTAACGATCGTCACAGGTCCTGTAGCCCCCGGCCCTGACGTATATCCTGCCAAGCTAGCGGTCGCTGTATAGTTTCCACCCGGAGCCGTCACTGTGTATGCACCGGATCCGATCGAACCGCCAATATACCCGCCCGGCGCCAGGGTAACGGTGGCCCCGCTGATCGGTGCTGATGTAGCACAATTCGTAATCGTGCCGCTTACGGTACCCGTAGGCACACCGCAAGTAGGGAATTTAAAGCTGCCGACACGCAACCGCCATCCGGTACCGCTTGTAACCGGGTAGTACTCATTTACATGCCAAAATGTACAGTCATCGGTCGGGTCGACCGACATACTGGTGTAATCACCCCAGCGATTGAGCGAGGTCGCAGATCCCGTACCATTCATGATCGATGCCTCGCCCTGCGGCATTGTGCCTAGCGGGTCATTTACCAGTCGGCCCGTGTAAAAAATACTCGGGAACATCGTCGGGCTGGATGCGCTATATCCCATACCCATATTACCGCTACCATCCATGGCGATCGCTCCCATCCAGCGATGAATGCCGTCGGTCACGCCGGGTGAAAAGGTTCCCTCTTGAAAGATGGTAGGACTGCTGTTTGGACTGCGGATCTCCCACCAGCGAATACCCGAAACCTCACCGGCAGGCCCTGTGCCACCTGATACGGATTGATTTGTAACGAGCGATTCGTGCGTACCAAAATTGCGATATGCAAGCCGGAATAAAGGCCGCTGTCTATAACCGAGGTGATCGATCTGGTGCGTTGTTCCTTGTTGCGGGATACAAGCACGCGTACCTCCGCAACGTGCAAGGATCGAATTAAATGCGCCGACCGGAACCGTGTTAGCGAGCACCAATGAAGAACTTGCCGGAACGGCAAAATTAGCGGTGAATTTCCAGATGTTGATCGCATCGCTGGGTGACGTGTACGGCCCATTAGTATCCTGTGTTCCTACAAAATAATTTGGGCTTCCCGCAGGCGGCGGAGTTAGGCCATCTAGGTCGGACGGCAATAGTCCATCTCCGACAGATTCATCCGGAGCCGGAGGAGCCAAAAATGACAGCATCTGAGCCGCCGGATTTCCTGCCAGCGCCTGCGTTCGGTTAATCGCATAAGCTCCAACGCCTGCAAATCCCCCCGCATCAGGAAATTCACGGGTACTGATGTAATACGCATCCGGCCACACACCCGCTTTGGGGTAATCCGGAAAATTCGTACCCGTCGGGATGGCATAACGTGTATATGTTCCCGTAGGATCAGACGTCGTAGAGATAGCTACACAGACGAAATACGGTGCAGCCGCAGCCGTGAACTGCATGAGAAACCAACGGTCGGCAAGCTGATCGTAAAGAACGATCGGGTCACCGGCATTCTCTGTTTGGCAAGCACCGCCAAATCCGGCGAATAGCGTATTGATATTGGCCGGCCCAAAGACGGACGTACCCGTTTTAGTAAAGATCTGAAACTGGGAATTCCACATCGTGACGATGTGGTTAGGGCCGACATCGCCGTTCGGATCAGGTGGAGCAAAACCTGCTGTGCTGGTAGGTGAACCATCAAAAGAAACTATCGGACTCGGTATCTCACGATCTCCAAGAAATGACTGCACAACCGGGTCATTTTTCCATAAGTGTTTAGGGATCTCGGGCACACGTGGAATAATATCCCTTTCTTCATTTGGCCTCTTTTGGGTTTTATTATTGCCCGGTACCGGCGTGATATCGCGAAGAGGCGGCGAAGTGTCGGATTTAGCGGGCGTAATAACACCTCGAAAAGTAGCCTCTACACGTCGCGCAGGTTTAGTATCACCAGGTGTTGCCGTAGGATTGCCAGAATTGCCCTGCTCCATACCATTGCTTTGGGTATTGTCATTTTGAGAGGCACCCTCAGCGTTGATCTGCCAAGCGCCAATTCCAAAAGTTGCAAGACACAAAACAGTGCCGACAAAAACAAACAGTTTGCGATTTAACGCAATAAACGACCCCACGGATTTTTTCATGATGTTTCTTTAAGCTCCACTAAATCAAAAAATTAAAAGGCAGTTTCACCCGACAAAATAGTACTTTGGGCTTGTTACGATCAAAAACATGTCGACCGTACTAAAAATGTCCCGATTTCAATTTGGTTATATTCGGGGAAAAGATAGCACAAAACAAAAAAAAATACTACCGCAGCCCGTAGCAAAAACGTTTACTAAAAACGTCCGTTAGGGTACGACGACACACCTAAATAATATAGGAAGCAGATCAGCGTTCTGTGGGCAACAAACTCAATACCACGCTCAAGCGACGGTTCTTTGCCCGATTTGCAGCGGTCGTATTTGGGAAAAGCGGTGAACTTGCGCCGTAGCCTTTTGCTACGATACGCCCCTCGTCGATGCCCAATGACGCAAATTTATCGGCAATTAGATACGAGCGTTTTTCGGTCATTGACTGGACAATTGTCTGGTCACCCGAGTTATCGGTGTGAGATTCGACCGCGATCCGGTAATCTGGATTGTTGTTTAAGATCTCCGCAAGAGAGGTAAGTTTTCCATCGGCTTGCGGAACAAAAGTACTGCTTCTGCTGCCTGTCCAAAGTGATTCGGGCAGCGTTAGGACGATGCCGCGTTCGTTTCTAACGACCGTGCCAAAAGTTTTGAGCGAAGCGATCAGGTCAGCCTCACCGGCCTTTATCTTTGCTGCTTTTGATTCACTTTGGCGTTGCTGCTCGATGGCCTGTTTTTCTTTTTCCGCGGCGGCCAGCTTAGCATTTGCGGTCTCTGCCTCAACACGCACGCGGCCCAATTCTTCTCTTAAACGGCCATTTTCGTCACGAAGCTCTTTTGCCTGATTTGAATAATTCATCGCATCACGCTCGGCAAGTTCGCGGTTCCGGGTTTCTCGTGCAAGTTCTGACCTTAGTTCGGTTATCTGATCTTGAGCTTCGCTAAAACGGTTTTCTGCGCTGCGTATCTCGGAATCAGTGCGTATCTTTTCGTTGCGTTTTTCGCGAGCCTCTTTTCGCTGGATGGCGAGAGATTCTGCCTTTACTGCGGCACTGATCGACCGACGAGCCGCAATATCGACGGTGTCGGAATCGCGTTTTGCATCAAAGGCATTTATCGCGTTCTGGAGTAAGGTCTGCGCTTCGGCAAGCTCAGTCGCTGCATCACGATCCGCACCTGCATATTTCGCTAGGGCAACGGCCTGCCTCGCTTGCAATATTGCCGGAGGCGTCTTTGCATAGTCAGTTTCAGCGATCTCCGGTGTCCGTGGATCACGAAAATAGTCGCTCGAATTGCCAAAATACGTAACCGACGGGATCGTTCCGATACGTTTGCCGGTTGTCGTAGTCGGATACAGATTTTCCATCATTATCTGCTGACTCGGGCGCGTGACCATAAAGTGCGGCTCGGCTGTAATGATGATCGCAAATGTCTGCAAAGGCGTGGTAACAGTGAGCTTAGAGTCAATAAAAAAGATACCGCTGCGCTTTATTTCACCCAGATTGTCAGCCTGTCCATCAGGCGAGATGGCCCAAACCACATAGGTCGCATAGCCCGGCCCTAGTTCGAATGGGCGCGGCATTTTCTCGACCGACAGATCGATCTTGGTCTGGCTTTTGGTTGTCCGCCTGACTCTCGCCTCTCCTTTCATTCGCGGAAATCGAGTAGTTCCCTTGAACTGCACATCGACCGTATCGTCAAGCGGATAGGTGATCGCCGTAGTCCTGCGGGAAACATCAGCCTGCTGACCAAACACAGCAAATACAGATGTCGCCATTAAAAACAAGGTCGCCAACAACTTGGAAAAGCCGGTATTGTTCATATATTTTCTCCAAAAAGGCTGCGCTTTCTGTAAAGATGCCACAATTCTTTTGATAGTTGCAAGATATCGCCGTTGGCAACTCATGCCTAACTACAGTATATTCAACCTTTTATTGCCGAATGAAAGATCTTAAAAGGCTATTAAAATATGTTCGTCCGTATTGGCTGATCTTTGTCCTAGCAGTGATCGCAATGATCTTGTGTGCGGTTTTCGAAACCGCGATCGGTCTATTACTCGTGCCGATCGTCGATCAGTTTCTTCAAAATACCGCCCCGCGAACCGACTCGCTCTTTGACCTAACGCGCTTCATCCCGCGAGACGATTGGTTTCGGGCCTGGATGACGATCGCAGGCCTTTTGCTTTCGTTTACCGTGTTAAAGGGTATAGCTGAATACTTTTCG
Organism: Pyrinomonadaceae bacterium; assembly: GCA_040081695.1. GTDB lineage: Bacteria > Acidobacteriota > Blastocatellia > Pyrinomonadales > Pyrinomonadaceae > OLB17. The sequence goes on along the minus strand of JBEBGA010000023.1, from coordinate 6,679 downwards.
TCGTATTTGATGGCTCGCATAGGCCAGTCAGCGATCCTTCAGCTTCGTATTGAACTGTACGAACATCTGCTCAAGCAATCTGCCGTTTTCTACGAAAAGCACCGCACAAATTATCTCGTCTCGCGGCTGGTCGTAAGCTGTTCGGCTATCGAATTGGCCGTCTCGTCAAATTTACGGGATGTACTTCGAGAGAGTTTCATGTTGGTCTTTTTTCTGAGTGCGGCGTTTTACTACAACTGGCGTCTGATGCTTGGTTCGCTAATTATCGGCCCGATAATCGGCTATCTAACATCCAGTTTTAGCAAACGGCTACGCAAGCTTGCTAATGTATCGCTCGAGGGAAACAAAGATCTGAATGATGCTTCACAAGAGGCTCTATCAAACCACGTGATCGTTAAAGCCTATTCTGCCGAAGATCGCGAACGTGAGCGGTTTCTAAGCTCTGCCAAGACCATCGCAAAGGCAAATCTGCGTGCCGCCCGAATATCCTCGATAGCTCCGCCATTGTTAGAGTTCATCGGCATTGCAGCGATCATCGTGCTGATATATTTCGGGCTTCGCGAGATCAACGCCGCCAGACTCGACCCGTCGCAATTTTTCACGTTTCTCTTTTTTCTGCTGCGTAGCTATGATCCAATGCGAAAGATATCTCGTCAGCATAACGAGGTCACAAAGGCATTTGCGGCAGCCCGAGATGTTTGGGACATACTCGATGAAAATGATGTTCTGCCCGAAAAAACAGATCCCGTAAAACTTGAGCCGCTCAAAGACAAGATCGTTGTCGACGATCTTTCGTTTAATTACCGCAACAGCGACAGAAAGATCCTACAGGACATCAACCTTGAAATACCAAAGGGTTCGATGGTCGCCCTTGTCGGTCAAAGCGGTGGTGGTAAATCGAGCCTCACGCGGCTTATCCAGCGTCTTTATGATCCGACGGCGGGGGCGATCCGTTGGGACGGCATTGACCTTCGTGATACTGAGATCCTGAGCCTACGCCGTCAGATGGCACTTGTTACGCAGGAAACGATTCTGTTCAACGACACCATCCGTCAAAATATCGCCTACGGTAAACCCGACGCAACTGAAGCCGAAATAGCCGAAGCGGCACGGATCGCCTACGCCGACGAATTTATCGAGCAACTGGCCGAAAGATACGAAACTCTTGTTGGCGAACGCGGCGTATTGCTTTCAGGCGGACAGCGTCAGCGGATCGCTATCGCACGTGCTGTGCTCGTTAATGCCCCGGTTCTGATACTTGACGAGGCAACATCGGCACTCGACACAGAAAGCGAAGGCCTGGTGCAGAAAGCTCTGGCAAATTTGATGAAAAACCGCACCTCGATCGTCATTGCCCACCGGCTCTCGACTATTCGAAAGGCCGACAATATCGCCGTCATGGAAAAAGGCAAGATCATTGAAATGGGTACGCACGATGAGCTATTACAAAAAGGTGGAACATATAAAATGCTCTACGAGCTACAGTTTACCGACAGCGAAAGGGATGAATATAAAGAAATATGAAATCAATGACAGGCTTTGGCCGTGCGTCGATAACCGACAACAATTTTGCGATCACCGTCGAACTAAAGACCGTAAATAACCGCTTTCTCGACATCAACCTACGGCTCGCCAGCGAATTGCAGCAGCTCGAATCCGAGATCAAACGCCTCATCGGCGGGCGTCTAACCCGCGGCCGAGTGGATGTAAATCTGCAATACGACCGGACAAGTGATGTTGAATACGAACTAAACCGCCCACTGATAACGGGTTTCCTCGCCGCGATGAAAGATATGCAAACCGAATTTGCTCTGACCGGTGAGCCGGACATTAACGTCATCGCCCGTTTACCAGATGTCGTCTCGACTAAAAAAGAAGAGCCAACACCAGAATTTCTCGCTGCGATCGAAAAGGTATTTTCCCTTGCCCTCGATGACCTTGAAAAGATGCGGCTCAAAGAGGGTTCGATGCTCTTGGATGAATTGGAATCCCGCCTCGCCGAGATCGAAAGGCGACTGCCGCCGATCGAAGCCGACGCCGATAACGTCGCCGAGGAATATCGTCAGCGGCTGACAAAACGCATAGGCGATATGCTCGCCAAAAGCGATTCGCAGATCGAGATCGATCAGGCACGGCTTGCTCAAGAGGTCGCGTACCTCGCTGAAAAAGCCGACATTTCCGAAGAGATCGCCCGTCTCCGCACACACATCGAGCATTTTCGCACCATCGTCAAAGAGGACCGCGATGTTGGCAAACGGCTCGATTTCCTCACGCAGGAACTAAACCGCGAAGCCAACACGATCACCTCGAAAACGACCAATATGTCCGTCAAAGAAAACGCGCTTGCGATCAAAAGCGAGATTGAGAAAATTCGCGAACAGGTTCAAAATGTTGAATAAGTTCAGGGTGCGCGATTTATCGCGTACCTTACTGGCTAAAGCCCGCACTCTAAACAAGGATGAAAGGTAATTTAATAATTATTAGCTCTCCCTCCGGCGGCGGCAAAGGCACGCTGATAAAAGAGGTGCGTGAAATGCTGCCCGATCTCGGCTATTCGTGTTCGCACACGACGCGGCCGCAGAGATTTGGTGAGGAAGAAGGCCGCGAATATTTTTTTATCAGCCGCGAAGAATTTGAGCGACGAATCGAGTCCGGTGATTTTCTCGAATATGCGAATGTCCACGGAAATCTGTATGGCACCTCGCTCGCCGAGAGCCGAAAGGTCTTTAATACCGGCAAGGATCTGATCGTTGAGGTCGATGTGCAAGGCGCCCTGCAGATGATGGCGAACTCGGATCTTGACGGTTCACGCATCAGTATCTTTATCCTGCCGCCGTCATTTGAAGTTTTGCGGGCCCGGCTTACGTCGCGAAACACTGAAGAACCGGACGAATTACGGACACGTCTTAAGAATTCTTTCAGCGAGGTCAGCGAGTATCAGAAATTCGATTACGTCATAGTCAATGAAGATCTGCCCACCGCCGCTCGTCAGTTGTGTGCAATTATTACCGCTGAACGCCAGTCCACGGATAGACAAACTAGTGCAATAAAGGGTATTCTTGATAGTTTCGATGCATCAAGGCATCTGTTTGAAGGAGAATAGCCCAAATTATGGCCGACGAGATCAAAGACATCGCAGAAGAAACCGAGGAAATAGTCGAACAGGAAGAGATCATAGATCCGCCTGAGATCGATTCGAAATACCGCATGATCATCCTTGCCGCCCAGCGCAGCAAGCAGCTCCAGCGTGGTGCAACCTCGCGTGTAGATCTAGATATGCGCAAAACAAAACCGACGCGCATCGCGATGAAAGAATTTAAGGAAAAGAAAGTAAATTTCGAGATCCTTGAAAACAACTAACTTTTTTACAGATCATAAGAAAAAAGCCGCCATTCGTTGGCGGCTTTTTTGCGTTACATCCCTTTATAATTCGGCCCGCCGCCGCCTTCCGGCGTGACCCAGTTGATGATTTGGTACGGATCGGCGATGTCGCAGGTTTTGCAGTGGACGCAGTTCGAGAAATTGACTTTTAGCTCTTTGCGACCGGATGCCGCATCGGTTTCCATCTCATAAACCGCCGCCGGGCAGAATCGCTGACACGGATTGTCGTATTCCTCAGCACAACGGGTCGCACAGATCTCGGTATCGAGAACGTGCAGGTGCGACGGCTGGTCTTCGTCATGAGCGACGGCTCCGTAGAAAACGTCAGTTACCTTGTCAAAGGTCAGTTCCTTATCAAATGCGAGGTCTGCATATCGCGAAGACCCAGTCGCTATCGCTCCCGGTTCTGACAGTTTCTGCATACGCTCGTGGCCGGCGACGTGGTGCTCTTTTGGCATAAAGCCCCACGCGAGGCCTTTGGTCAAAAACTGCAAACCGGTGTTGATCAGCCCCGACCAGCGGCCTTTTTGAAAGGCTCCGTGAAAATTACGCACGGCGTGCAGTTCGTCGTAGATCCAACTCAGGTTAACTTTTTCTTCGAAATGCTTGAGCGACTTTGAGGAAAAATCTTCATGATCAAATGCTCCGACTATAGTCTCGGCCGCGAGCATCCCGGATTTCATCGCCGTGTGAATTCCCTTGATCCGCTGGCCGTTGAGGAATGACGCCGAATCGCCGACGATCAGCACGCCGTCCGCGTACAGTTTTGGCATCGTGTAATAGCCGCCCGCGTTGATCGTTTTGGCGCCGTATTTGATCATCTTGCCGCCCGCGAGTATCTTGGCGACTTTGGGATGCGTTTTGTACTTTTGAAACTCGTGATGCGGATCTATGCTCGGGTCTTCGTAATCGAGCCCCGTCACGTAGCCGATGCTGACGACGTTGTTTTTCAGGCCATAGATCCAACCGCCGCCGTAGGTGCGTGTATCGGACGGAAACCCAAGCGTATGAACGACCATGCCCTCCGCAAAATTACCTTCGGGCACTTCCCACAATTCTTTAACACCAAGCGAGAAAACCTGCGGCTCTTTGCCTTCCATCAGTCCGAGGCGTGACATCACCTGTTTTGCAAGCGACCCGCGTGAGCCTTCGCCAAGCACTGTGACCTTTGCAAGCAGATCAACGCCGGGTTCGAAGTTGGGCTTTTTGTGGCCGTCTTTGTCGATGCCTTTGTCGCCGGTGCGGACACCGATCACGGCGTCGTTCTCGTCATACAAAACCTCGGCTGCCGGAAATTCCGGGAAAATATTGATCCCTGCCTCTTCGCATTTTTCGCCAAGCCATTCGCAGACCTTGCTTAGCGAAACGATGTATTTGCCCTTATTCTTTAACGGCGGCGGCGTGATCGGGGCGACAAACCCGCGTGTTGGCGTCAGATACCAGGCCGCATCGTCGGTCACGACCGTATCGACCGGACAGCCTTGAGCAATAAAATCGGGCATCAATTCGCGGATCGCAATCGGGTCCATCACGGCACCGGACAAGATGTGAGCACCAACAAACGAGCCTTTTTCAACGATGGCGATCTCAAGATCACCGATCACACGGCCGGGCTTAAAACCTTTTTCGACCAGCTCGTCGTGCCGTTTTATCTCAGCTTTCAGATGCAGCGCAGCCGCCAGATTCGCCGGGCCAGCCCCGACAAAAACCACATCCATTGGTACCTGTTCGCGTTCGATCATATATTTTTGCAGAAGCCCGCACGTCAGTAAGGGCGTATCAATCAACTTTGAGATATAACCAAGCCCTTTTTCCCGATATGAGCGTAACTACAACCCTCGAATATTCAGCCGGTTCGTATTTTTCGGCGTGAGTAAGTTCGTCCGACGAAACCTCAAACACCGTTCCATCGATCTGGTCGCCGCCCGACGCAACAATCGTAAGCTGTATGCTTTGCTCGCCTTTAGAGAGAAACGCCGCGTCCGTAATTTCAACCTCGCTTGTTTTGAAGCCTTCGAGGCTGTCTGCCGATCCATTCAAAAGCCGTCCAAATAATTTTAGTTGAACTTCCGCTTTTTGCAGCGTCCCGTACGAGAAAAGATATTCGCTCATTTCAAAAATGAATGGCTATTCAGTAAAGAAAAGTATATCAAACCGCTTGAGTGTCGCCTAACCGTATTTGATACACTCGACCTAACAAATGCCTTACGTTCGCAACATTATCATTATATCGCTGATCCTGTGTTTTGCTGGCTGCCGGCCACAAAATCAGGTCAACCCAACCCTCTCGGATAAAATGCCGACTAAAATCTTGTGGGCGTGGGAAAGACCTGAGGATCTGCGGTTTATCGACACAAAGCAATACGGCGTCGCCTTTCTCGCACAGACAATAACCCTCGAAACCGACAATGTGCTGCCAAAACCACGCCGTCAGCCGCTCGAAACCGCTCCCGGCACTTACATCATCGCGGTGACGCGGATCGAAACAAAAAAAGGTAGTGCCGAGAGGCCGACATTTACGCCGGAAATTGCGACAAAGGTCGCGTCTCTTGTAAAAAATACGCTCGACTTGCCGAATGTAAAAGGCGTGCAGATCGACTTTGACGCGGTCGTGTCGGAACGCAATTTTTACCGCTCGATGATGAAAGAACTGAAAAGACAACTTCCGCCCGAAACGCCGCTGACGATGACATCGCTCGCTTCATGGTGTACGGGCGATGCTTGGTTCAACGACTTCCCCGTTGACGAAGCTGTACCGATGGCATTTCAAATGGGAGCCGACGACGAAAAGATAAAAAATTATTTACGCAACGGCAACGATTGGAACGAGCCGCTCTGTCGAGGGAGCTACGGCATCTCGGTCGATGAACCGCTCGGGGTCGAACTCAAACCAAATCGTCGCGTCTATTACTTTAGTAATTCGGCCTGGAAAAGCGCTGATATCGACCGGATCCGTTAATCCTCAAACTGCTTCCGCAAACTCTCCGTATAAGGTGCCCTAGCCACGCCTTTCTCCGTAATAATGGCAGTCACGAGGTCGTTTGGCGTTACGTCGAATGCGTAGTTGGTGATGCCGACGCCTTCGGGGGCGAGTTGGATGTTTTTGACGTGGGTGACCTCGATGCGGTCGCGTTCTTCGATCGGGATCTCGTCGCCGGTCGGGGTGTTGAGATCGACGGTTGAGAGCGGAGCGGCAACGTAGAATGGGATACCGTGGCGTTTGGCGATGACGGCGACCATGTAGGTGCCGATCTTGTTGGCGACATCGCCGTTGGCCGCGATGCGGTCGCTGCCGACG
>JBEBGA010000253.1:0-4766 GCA_040081695.1 Pyrinomonadaceae bacterium | reverse complement strand
ATTCTCATCTTTGGTCCCCTTAATTAGTTCAGCCGCAGTTTCTATTAACTGTAACAGACAAACAGAGTCGCGAACGTTCATAAAAATACAAATGAAGCATGTTTTCTTTTTAAACTTTGATCGACCGGTGCGATCCGACTCATTTAGATCGTAAAAAGAGACCGCCTTTTTGGGGCAGCCTCTTTTCAAGATGTCCAACTTTCACCAACCTAATAGATTGGGTTTGCAGGGTTTACTGACAAACCTGCTGTGTTAGAGCGGTGATTATGTTGTTCTGTGACTTACAATTGCCCCCCGCACCCGTCGCGATCCGCACGAGTGAGTTAGCATTCAGGCTGCTGTCCAGAACTTCTGTGTTTCCACGGGCACCGGTTTCGATGCGGGCACTTCCGCCAGCGTTGAGCGTCGTCTTGCTGACAAGTGCGGTGCCTTCGAGACCAGCGGTCGAAGCCTGTACAAATACAGAACCATTAGCCGAGATCATGCCGTTGTCAGCCGTAACCTTGCCCTTGTTGCCGCCTGTTCTGAGGATAAGGCCAGTGCCTGCATTGAAGGTATACTGGTTGGCGAGTATCTCAGATTCGTTTCCGTTCAGCCGGACATTCACGCCTCTAGGTGAGGCTGCCAGCGAATTAAACTTGAACTCAGCAAAGTTCTTCTCGCCGCTGCCGGTAACGTTGATCGCACCATTTGCAGCCTCGATCGACGACGTGACCGACACGAAGTATGCTTCGTTGCCCGTCATGTTGACGTTAAAACCCGCACCGGCACTCACTCCGGCATCCGTCAGACCAGCGTAAAACTTCGATCCGCCGCTCATGTTGATCGCGCCCGTGGCAATGAGGTTTCCGCCAAGAAGCGGGCCGTGCACGGTGACAGTTCCTTCGGAGCCGGTGTTGATAGCGATGTTGCCAGCCGTAGCACGAAGCAGCGAACGCTCGACCTGAAACAAGCTCTTGCTGGTCGTCGTCGAAACGATTGACGGAGCGTTAAACTCACTTTCGATAAAGAGCACGTGGCTCTCGTTACCGCCCTGAATGCGTAGCGGGCCGGCGAATGTCATCGAAACCTGGCTGGCCTCGAACGAAACCAGCGAACCGAGCACCAGCGTGCATTTCGTGTTCACGTTCTCAGTCAACGGAGCCTGCGGACCCGAAGTGATCTGCGTCGGCACGTTGATCGCGACGACATTATTGAGGCTCGTCTCGCATGCGAGCTTGAGCTCGGCGGTCGATGTCATCGATTGCGCCGATGCGTTGACTCCAAAGACGAACAAGACGGCGGTTGAAATTGCTAATATTCTGTTTCTCATTTTACTGATTCTCCTAATGTTTTATTGAACTATTCCGGTGGATGACAAACACGGTGCCCGGCGTTTGACCTCTATAAATGTCGTACCGTAGATCAGCACGTCCCCAGTTTTGTCATCCGCTTGAACAGACACTCGCAATAGTTGTAAAATACATCCGATCCGATTTTTATTTTTCTGCTAAGTTCTCCTATTACAACAACTTAAGGCGCACAAAAGCGAGGCCCGCCGAGTGGGCCTTCGTAACTTTTGTGTCGATCGAAACTACTGTTTAATTAGCCAACTCACAGCTTCCGCCGCCGTCTCGAAAGACTGGACGAGCAAGCCGCGATTGGAGCCAACCAGTACTCCAAATTCCGTCGACCTTCTGTGAGCTGCGTGATTGTCGAGTATTGCGATTTTTACATTCGAAAAGCCGATAGAGCGCAATTCGGTCGCAAGCCGGAAAGCATCGCTATCCGACAATTCACCAATAATATCCTCGTGAACAAGCACGCGTTTGAGCTTTCGCTGAAACAGCTCGCCCGCGATCTCTCGCCAATGCCCAAGCGCTATCTCATAAGAGTCGGTCTCGCTTTCAATGTAAGCGTAGAGATACTCAGACCCCGGCTCGAAGGTCAGTTTGCTCATTTACTAATTCTCCGCTTGTGAAATATGTTGGGGTCTCGAAAACAGACCCATCCGGCAAACAGATGGCCGGGGCGTGCGGATAAATACATTTGTTTTAGATTGTTTTAGATATTTAACTTGGCTGGCAAAGGCGAGAATCTATGCACGAAAGGCGTGTCGACCCGCTCGGGTCTCCACGCCTTCCGTATCTCAGGGGGAATGAATTACTACTTACCGCTGCTGCACTCGCGGGCACCACCGACGATGTTGCCGCTTTCAACGAGAGGGGACTCGTTCTCGTAACAGATGAAATTCTCGGCAATGTTATTGCCCGTTATCGAGATGCCGCCGGAACTTTTATAGACTTGTAAGTTCGCGTCGGTCGAGTTGTCGGCACCGTTTGTGCCGCCGGTATTCTCGTAGGTCTGTATGTTGTCGCCGACAAACGGATTTCCGCGAAGCTCGACAAAACCTCTGTTCTTGTAAGCCTGTAACGCTCCATTGATGCTCGATAGTGTAGCCGTCGAAGTGCCGGTGTTCTCCTCAAATTGTACCGAGCCGAGAATCCTCGACTCAGAGATCGTCCCCGAACCGCCCTTCTTTAGCTGGATGCTACCGGCCACACGCGAGCCGTTTCGGATCGTAACGGATAGATGCTCTTCGGCCTGAATGTTTCCACCGACTCTAGCGCGGCTGGCGTCCAGGGTTGCGGAATTGCGAACGTAAATATTACCCAGCACGCGCGTTCCGTTGAGTGTGCATGACGCACCCTCGGGCACGTTTACGTTCTCGAGCGTCCTTGCCCCGATCTTGCCGGTGCATTGAAAATCATTCGCCATGGCGGTCGACACGCCCAGAGAAAGGACGGCCGCAAGTATGATTCCTGTACTTTTTATTTTTTTCATCGTAATACTTCTCCTGTTTTAACTTCTTTTCTTCGTATCTTTTTTACAAACGGGTAGTGAACAGAGCACCGATACGACCTGAAAATACATTTGCAGTCAGTGAAAAATAATTAAACAATCCGGCGTTTTCCTTCTTTGTTCTAATTTGATTACCATTAGAGAAGGAAATTTCTTAGTGGAGAGAACTGACGAAGAACTTGTGTTGGCGTGTGCCCAGGGGGACGATGATGCCTGGGCCGCGCTTGTTGCGCGCTATCAGAGGCTTTTGTATTCAATCCCGCGCAGGGCGGGTTTTGACGAGGATGCTGCCTCTGACGTGCTTCAACAGACATTCCTCAAGCTCCTACAGAATCTTGAAAAGATCCAACAGCCCGGCCAGATACATGCATGGTTGGTGACAACTGCGAGGCGTGAAACGCTCGGCGTCATCCGCAAACAAAAAGGTACGGCGAAGATATCCATCGACGATACCGATGGCGAGTCGGTACGCGAATATCCGTCAAATGAACCGCTCGCCGACCAAATTCTGTTAACCATGGAGCAGCAGCATCGTGTCCGCACCGCGGTGGCGGGACTTGACGACCGATGCCGTGACTTGATCACAATGCTCTTTTACCGCGACGACACGATCTCCTACGCCGAGATCGCCGGCCATCTCGGGATCAGTGAAGGAAGCATCGGGCCGAACCGGGCCCGCTGTCTAGACAAACTGCAGAATAAACTAAGGAGGTTGGTTTGATACGTCGATCACATTTTTATTAAATTTGTGTATTTTTCCCGGCTTTGACACGTCTGTAGTCGTGGCAGGAAAAACTAGACGCCCCGTATCTATAAGAAAATGAATACCGACACTCCCCATCTTGATCTTGAGACAATCACCGATATAGCGGTCGGTGATCGCAACCGCGATGCGGACATGGCTCATCTGCGATCTTGCCCACAATGCGAAATGGAAGTCTCAAAAACAACAAAACTTCTCGGCCTGATGCGTTCCGATACTACCGAGGATGCGCCGGCATTTGCTCTTGCAGCGATCCTTCGCTCCTTTGACGAATATCACACGGCTCCTCGCAGCGTTGAGAAGCCGTCAGTGCGCGAACGCCTTAGAGCGATACTCCGACTCGACAGCGCAGGCCTCGGGCCGGCATACGGCTTCAGATCGTCAGGGATCGCGTCGTCGCGGCAACTGCTTTTTTCCGCCGACAACGTCACCCTCGACATACGTATCGCTCTTGTTGAAGGAAATTGGGTAATATCTGGTCAGGTGCTCGGTCAGATGAGCGGTGGCGAGGTCACACTTACAGGAAATGAGATCGACCTTTCGACCGAAATCGACTCGAACGGAAGCTTCGCACTGGAACCCATCACAGCCGGAACGTATAAATTACGTCTCGTTTCGCAGACCTTTGACATTGAGGTGCCTGATCTCGTCGTCGGCTAAAAGCCTATAGGCTGAGATTGAGTTTCGCCCGATCTATGACGCGAAAGACGTTTGCTATTAAGTTGGCGACGACCGGTGACGAAGCCGAGAGAATCGGCTTGATCGATCGAAACCCAAAACTGATCGATCGTGAACTTGCGATCCATCTCAAGGATGTCTGTCTCGAGGCATGGACGACAGATCCGAACAGATCGGTAAACTGCGCACAAGCCCTTTCCTACCTTTCGAAGAAAAATCCTTATCACGAACTAAACGGTTACGCGGCCTGGACGGACGGCATCGCGTGCATGATAAATGGACAGCTGCGGCGGGCGGTAGTCAGATTTGACGACGCTCTAAGGGAGTTTCAGACCGCGGGCCACCAGCACCCGGCGGCGTCGACACAGGTCGCAAAGCTTTACCCGCTGGCGATGCTTGGCCGCTATGAAGAGGCGATCGAGACCGGCCTCTGGGCCCGCGAGATATTTTTCAAACTCGATGATCATGCCGCTGCGGGAAAGAT
>JBEBGA010000252.1:0-4766 GCA_040081695.1 Pyrinomonadaceae bacterium | reverse complement strand
ATCGCTAGCAGCAAGCTCAACGAATCAGCCCCGCCCGAAACCGCCACCACAACAGTCCCGCGCTCAAACGGCAGATCAAGCCGCCGCCATTCGGTGATCAGTTTTCGGACAAATGAGTGCACAAAAAGAGTTTAGCCCACGAAATACACGAAATACACGAAAACAAATCCTATTTTCGTGCTTTTCGTGTATTTCGTGGGCAATATCCTATTCCGGTTGGTAAGCGACGCGTTTTTGGATCAGCAGTGTGATCCGTGATGTGCAGACGAGCTTGCCGCGGTCGTTGGTGATGTCTATTTTCCAGACGCTCATCGTCCGTCCGGAGTGGATCGGCATGGCCTCGACGGTGATGATGCCTTTGCTGACGGCACGCAGGTGATTGGCGTTTATTTCAATGCCGACAGGCGTTACTTTTTCTAGATCCGACCCCGCGACAACGCCGATCGACGCGGCCGTCTCAGCCAGATAAACCGAAACGCCGCCGTTCATAATGCCGGTGTATTGATGCACTTTTGACGTGACGGGCATCGTCAACACAACACGCTCGGCTGTCGCGACCTCGATCTTAACCCCTAGAAATTGCAGTAATTCGTTATTTGCGACCGATTCTAATAATTTGGTTCTATCCATTTAATTTTCGAGATATTTTTTTGCCGACGCGAGAGCGTCTGCAACACGTTTGGGCGATGTGCCGCCAATGGTATTTTTTGCCGCAAGCGTCGATTCGATACTCAGTGCCTCAAATACATCTCCATCGATCTCGGGCAAAAACTCGCGAAGAGATTCGATTGTCAGCTCATTTAGTTCCTTGCCCTGCTCGATCGCAAACAGCACTATCCGTCCGACCGTCTCATGGGCGGTGCGAAACGGCAGACCTTTTTTGACTAGATAGTCGGCCAGCTCCGTTGCGTTGAGGTAACCGTGCGTTGCCGCAGCAAGCGTCTTTTCTTCGTTGACCGTTGCGTTTTCGATCACGATCGCGGCTGCACGTAAACAGATCTGCACGGTGTCGACCGTGTCAAAAACGGCCTGCTTATCCTCCTGCATATCCTTGTTATAGGCAAGAGGCAGGCCTTTGAGCATCGAAAGCAGCGACATGTTGTGACCAAAAATCCGTCCCGCCTTACCCCGAAGCAGCTCAAGCGCGTCCGGATTTTTCTTTTGCGGCATCAGGCTCGAACCCGACGACACCGCATCGCTCAGTGTCACAAAACCAAACTCTGTCGAGCAGTACAGGATCAGATCCTCAGCCAACCGCGAAAGATGAACCATTATCAACGAACACGCCGACGTAAACTCGACCGCAAAATCCCGGTCCGACACGGCGTCAAGACTATTTGCCGAAATCCCGTCAAATCCCAACTCAGCGGCGACTGCGGCACGATCGATAGCAAAGCCCGTTCCTGCAAGCGCACCTGATCCAAGCGGCATAATATTGATCCGCTTTCGCGCATCGGCGAGCCGTTCGCTGTCACGCCGCAGCATTTCAAAATACGCCAGACACCAGTGTGCAAACATCACCGGCTGTGCGCGTTGCAGATGTGTGTATCCCGGCAAGATCGCGTCTTCATGCCGCGCGGCGAGATCAACAATTGCAGATTGCAGGTCGCCGATAAACGCCGATATCGCATCCGTCTCATCCCGCAGCCACAGCCGAAATGCCGTCGCGACCTGGTCGTTACGGCTTCGTCCAGTGTGGACCTTACGGCCCGCATCGCCGATGGCGGCGATCAGTTTCCCTTCGATAAAAGAATGGACGTCCTCGGCATCCGAGCCGTCAAAATACCCGGCATCCGCAGACGCAGCATCAAGCATCCCGCTTAGACCAGTTGTGATCTCCGCCGTCTCCGCAGCGGTCAAAACACCCGCACCGGCCAGTCCGTTGGCATGGGCGATGCTCGCACGGACGTCCGCGGCGAACAACCGCCGGTCAAAACGGAACGAATCGTTAAATTCGGCAAAGGTCTCATGCGGCTTTTCCGAAAACCGCCCACCCCAAAGTTGGCCTGATTTGGTCATTTGTATCCTCGCGCGAGTATAATTGTATACCAATGACCAAAAAGATAAACAAAGTAGTCCTCGCCTATTCCGGCGGGCTCGACACATCGGCGATGCTTCTGTGGCTCAAAGAAACCTACGGCTGCGAGGTCGTCTGCTATTGCGCCGATGTCGGCCAGGGCGAGGAAATGGACGGCCTCGAAGAAAAAGCTCTTGCGACCGGTGCGTCAAAACTATACGTCGAGGACCTGCGCGAAGAGTTTGTAAAAGATTTTGTCTGGATGGCCGTCAAGGCAAATGCCCTGTACGAGGGCGTTTATCTGCTTGGCACATCGCTCGCACGGCCCGTCATCGCCAAACGTCAGATCGAGATCGCGCAGCTTGAGGGAGCCGACGCCGTCGCCCACGGAGCGACCGGCAAGGGTAACGATCAGGTGCGTTTTGAGCTGACATATTACGCTCTGCAGCCGGACATCAAAGTCGTCGCACCTTGGCGCGAGTGGGAATTTAAGGGCCGTGCCGATCTGATCGCGTATTGCACACAGCACGGCATTCCGGTCACCGCGACGACCGCAAAACCGTATTCGATGGATCGCAATCTGATGCACATCAGCTACGAAGGCGGTATTTTAGAAGACCCTTGGGCTGCACCGCCGGACGATATTTTCCTGCTTTCAAAATCACTCGAAAATGCCTCCGACACTGCCGAAGAGATCACCATTACCTTTGAAAAAGGCGAGCCTATCGCGATCAACGGCATCACGCACGGTGCGGTCGATCTGCTCACGCATCTAAATTATCTCGGCGGCGAGCACGGCATCGGCCGCGTCGATCTGGTCGAAAACCGCTTTGTCGGTATGAAATCACGCGGCGTGTACGAGACGCCCGGCGTCACCATCCTGCAAACCGCCCATCGCGCTCTCGAATCGATCACCATGGACCGCGAGGTCACACGCCTGCGCGATAGTCTCGGTACAAAATTCGCCGAATCGGTCTATTACGGATTCTGGTTCGCTCCCGAATTCGAGATCCTAAAATCGATGGTCGATCAAACCCAAGAGGTCGTAAACGGCGATGTCCGCGTCAAACTCTACAAAGGCAACGTCACCGTCACCGGCCGCCGCTCACCCAACTCGCTCTACCGCGAACGCGTAGTCACATTCGAAGACGACGCCGGAGCCTACGACCAACACGACGCCGAAGGGTTTATCAAACTGCAAGCCCTACGGCTGCGTTTGCGAAATATGGAATAGAGAATGGAGCACGACCCTTCAGAATTCAAAAAAAGGACGCCCGAGTTGGCGTCCTTCTTTTTTTGTGTCTTTTGTGCCTTCTGTGGCTACCCCAAATACCCTCTGAATTTTTCCTTGGTTGTCGTGTAGTTCGGGAATATCTTTGCGAGGTCTTTGGCTCCCAAATGCTTATTTGCGGCCTCGGCAAAGACATCCCGGAAATCGGTGGTGACGTCTAGGTCGCGGCCATCGTAGAGTTTGTCGCGGCCTAGGCCACGGAAATCGCCGTACACCTTGCCGCCTTTTACCGAATTGCCGAGCACGAACATCGTGTTGCCGTGACCGTGGTCGGTACCGCGGCTGCCGTTTTCGCGGGCCGTGCGGCCAAATTCGGACATCGTCAGCACCATCACATCGTCCATTCGCTTGCCAAGATCGGTGGCAAATGCGGCGATCGCTTGCGAAAAAGTGCGTAGAAAATTGGCGAGCTGTCCGCGTCCGCCGCCTTCGTTGGTGTGCGTGTCCCAGCGGATGTCGTTGCCCGTATCGGTAAATGCTACCTCGAGCCCGACGCCGGCTTTGATAAGCTGTGCGATCTGCTGCAAAGAGCGGCCAAGATCGCTCGCCGGATAGACGGCACCATTCTCAGGCTTGTACTGCGACGGATTTGCCTGTTTCAGGAAATTGACCGCCTCAAAAGTCTCCTTGCCCGTCTCGCCAAGCGCGTCTTTGGCGTTTTGCTGATAAATCCCCTCGAAACCGCCTTTCATATCGCTGGTGTAAAGCCCGGCTTTGATCGAAAAATCACTGAGATTTGTCATCGCGACCGACGGAGCTTTGCCGTACAGGGCACGCGGCAATTGCTGCGTCATCGAAACGGCTTGGAACGGAGAGGTATCCTTGGCGGCTTTTGCCTGAAGCAAACGGTTGAGCCAGCCGTCCTTTGTCCCTTTGTTGCCCGGAGTGGCCGATTCCATATAGTCCTGCGCGTCAAAGTGCGAACGCGTATTGTCCGGCGAACCGACCGACGTTATCGCCGCAAGCTGTCCGCTTTTCCAAAACGGCTCGAACGCCGTCATCGCCGGATTTAGTCCAAACGTGCCGTCAAGGTTGATCGCCCCATCAGTCTTGCCCGGTTTTGCCACAGCGATCGTCGGACGCAGATTGTAATAGTCGCTGTCGCCGTGCGGCACGAGCATATTGAGCCCATCAACGGCTCCGCGTTGAAATATCGTCACCAGCACCTTTTTCTTGCCATATCCGCCGGTCAGAGCCGCCGCGTTTGCATACTGATGCAAAAACTTAGGCGCCGCCGCCATCAACCCAAAGCTCGCCAACCCAATGCCGCTCGTTTTCAGAAAATATCGTCTGTCCATAATTACCTCAAATAAAAAGCCGCAATATAATATGCGGCAAATGGCCGCTACACCTTAGACGCGGCCGATTCTCATTTAGTCACTTTTTTG
Source organism: Pyrinomonadaceae bacterium (assembly GCA_040081695.1). GTDB lineage: Bacteria > Acidobacteriota > Blastocatellia > Pyrinomonadales > Pyrinomonadaceae > OLB17. The sequence continues at coordinate 70 of JBEBGA010000252.1, read as the reverse complement.
ACGATGCTTCTGATTTCTGACTACTGACTACTGACTACTGACTACTGAATTATTACCTCATCAATAAATA
>JBEBGA010000643.1:0-1137 GCA_040081695.1 Pyrinomonadaceae bacterium | reverse complement strand
CAGCAACCGCAGATAATCGTAGATCTCGGTTTGGGTCGCGACGGTCGAACGCGGGTTCTTGGTCGAGTTCTTTTGCCTGATCGCGATCGCCGGAGCGATTCCGACGATCTCATCGACATCGGGCTTGTCCATCCGCTCTAGGAATTGACGCGCGTAAGCTGAGAGCGATTCGACATAGCGACGCTGGCCCTCGGCATAAAGCGTATCGAACGCGAGGCTCGATTTACCGGACCCCGACACGCCGGTAATGACTGTCAGCTTGTTGAGCGGGAGCGATACCGAGATGTTTTTGAGGTTGTGCGTGCGGGCCCCGCGAACCTCGATAGACTCTTCTTTTGTCTTGGCAGCCTGCATAGATGCGAATCCGGTCGTGTGAGCAAAAGTATATTTTACCAAACCGTGATCGGATGCAGAAGCGTCCAGTTGGATTACCAACGAACGTCGTAGCGGCTGAAATTTTCACGCCAGTGGCCGGGATAATCGGTAAAGAGGACTGGGATCGAGCCTTCGTAGGTGACGCTGGTGTCGAGGTTGCGGCGGAGTCGGTATGTACGGCCCGTGGGCGAGCAGACGGTGAGGACGATCTTGTTTTCGACAGTTTTTGAGACGGCCGCAAAGCGCCAGTCGAGTTTTGAGCGCACGACGAGACGCGTGCCGGTGGCAAGCTGGTCGAGCGTGGTTATTTTAGTTTTGGCAGTTTCCAGGATCTTTTGTATTTGTTGTGATCGTCTTCGGTCAGTTGGACGAGATACGGATTTTTGGCAGCGACGAGCCAGCCGACGATGCGTTCGAGGTTGCGGCGTTCCATCGCGGTACAGCCGTCTGTCGTGGTTGTCTCATCTTTCCATATGTGCAGAAAGATGCACGAACCTTTTTCTTTGACGACCGGATAGGTGTTGTACGCCACAAAAATGCCGAGGTCATATTCCGGGCTGATCGCCGACATTTTCTCCGACGTTTTCCAGTCGAAATTGCCGACCTGCATACGATTGACGATGCGGTTGTAGTGAGACGACTTAGTGTCATCGACGCACTCGGTAAATTCAGTAAGCTTTGTGTACGGCAATTCAAGAGCCTCGGGTTTTGAGCCTTTGCCAAAGGTCGCCGTCAGCGGAAACATCCCGGCGGGGGCACTAC
>JBEBGA010000251.1:0-4769 GCA_040081695.1 Pyrinomonadaceae bacterium | reverse complement strand
TCGGGATCGTTCAACGTAAAGATCGAAATAATCCCTGACGGCGGCAATTAGACTGACAGTTAATATTTGATCAGATCCCGGTTCTTAATTGGCCGGGATCTTTTTATTTGCTTGATTTTAACCAACTAAACACGGACAATCGGTATCTAATACTGCAAAGGCTACCAAAGCAAGGAAACATATATGCTGTCTTTCTCTGTTAAGCGTTCATTGTTCGCGTCGTTGATATTGACGATGTCTCTTTTCGTTCTTGCCTCGTCAAATCTGGCGCAATCAAAGCCTCAAAAACCCACAACAACACCCGGCGATGGAAAAAAGAACGGCCGTCCCACTCCAATGACCGAAGAGGAGATAAGAAAAGCGGAGGAGGCCAAAAAGCGAGCCGAAGAGGAAAAGAATGCGATCATTGACGACACCATCGAACGGGTGGATACCAACATCGTCAATGTTGACACCGTCGTTTATAACAAAAAAACGGGACAGATCATCACGGGGTTGAAGAAAGAGAATTTTGCAATATTTGAGAACGGCGTGAAACAAAACATCGCAAGTTTTGCAACGCCCGAGTCCCCGATAACGGTGTCTTTGGTGGTCGAATTCAGCAAATGGAGTGAGGTTTTCGGCTCTGCTTCTGGTGGGTACTTCGAACCTGGCACCTATGAGGTCATCCGCCCAGTGGCACAATTTGTATCAAAATTTATTAGGCCGCCCAACGACTACGCATCAATCATCGCGTTTGATCTCAGACCGACGCCGATCACTGATTTTACAAATGATCCGGCTCGGTTAAATGCGGCGGTAAATATTCTCTTAAGAAACAGGCCGGCTTTTCGTGAAAACAATCTTTTCGACTCGCTCAAATTTGCCCTTGTTGGGGGACGTGGAGATTCTGTCGTATTGGAGGATTCAAAAAACGAAAAAGCCGATTACGGCGGTATGGCTGATGTAAAATCCAAACGCAGGGCCATCATACTTGTCGCGTCGGGCATCGACACTTTCAGCAAGATCAACTATGACCAGATCCGCCGGATCATCCAAGAAGCTGGCGTACCCATTTACATCATCAGCACCGGCAACCTGTTTTACAAAAAGTATGAGATGTATCTTGGGGCTACCGACAGCATTACCGGCATGCCTGGGCGACTGACATTTTTACAAGCTCAAAATACAATGAATACCTTTGCGGCGGAATCCGGCGGCGTCCATTTCCCGATGACGTTTGAGGGCGAGGTTCCCGGCATATTGAATAACATCAACACCATGCTGCGTAACCAGTATTCACTCGCGTACGATCTAACTGATGGCCACGAGCCGGGCAAGAAGTACAAGATCGAGGTCAAGGTGGATATCGATGGCGATGGCCAGTATGACAATAAAACCCTGGTCGTCCAGCACAAACCGTTTTACAGCACCCCGAAAAAAAACGATAAGCAAAAGAAATAATCTGAATCAGTAAATGCGGCAATAGTAATGATGGACGTTGGCAGCATCGTTCATCATTTTGTTTGTTTAGATATGCCGCATCTGATAGGTTAATAGATTGATCTGAAATGAGCAGAAACATCATAGACAGCTATAAAAAGAAACTTGCCGCTGAGGAGGGCTACATAGTGACGCGCGCCGCTGACTTGCGTATCGCATTGTGCTATCCAAACACGCACTCGATCGGCATGGCAAATCTTGGGCTGCATACGATGTATGAGCTTTTTAACGCGATCCCAGGCGTTGTATGCGAACGGGTCTTTCTGCCCGACACCGCAGAGTTAAAAGAATACGAACGAACCCGCACGACGCTGATGTCGCTCGAGACGCAGTCGCGTGTGAAAGATTTTGATGTAGTCGCTTTTTCGATCTCGTTCGAGACCGATTACCTCAACATGGCAAAGATGCTGCAACTTTCCGGCATCCCGGTTTGGTCAAAAGACCGCACGCATTTTGACCCGCTCGTCATCATGGGGGGGGCCGCTTCGTTTCTAAATCCCGAACCAATAGCTGATTTCACAGATGTAATCGCCGTTGGCGAGGGCGAGGTACTTGCGTATCAATTGGTCGACACGATCTTTGAAAACGAGACTAAGGACGAGATCCTGTTGGCTCTCGCACAGATCGGACGCGGTTTTTATGTGCCGTCACTGTATGACGTTATCTATAACGAGGACGGAACTGTGTTTGATTATCTACCAAATGAAACGGGCGTTCCCAAACGTGTTGGCCGTGCTCTGGCTTCGGTGAACCCGAAAGAAGGAACGCTTCGTAGGGCAATGAAACGCGGCGAGACTGAGCTTGCTGAGTTTTTATTGGATCAGGATACGTTTTGTCCTTCGACCGCAATTTGGTCACCCGATGCCGAGATGGGCGATCGTCTGTTAGTGGAAATTTCACGCGGATGTTCGCAGGGCTGCCGGTTTTGTTGGGCGGGTTATAACTACTATCCGCCGCGTGTAGTCCCGGCAAAAGACATCCTTGCCAAGGCCCGCGAGTGGCGGCACAAAACAAATAAGATCGGCCTCGTCTCAACCGCTGTTTGCGACCATCCTGAGATCTCGACCATCCTGCGCGAACTTCGGGCTATGGACTATCGCATCTCAGTCTCATCGCTAAGGCTCGATCAGATCTCTGATGAGTTGCTAGACGCTCTAGTCGCGTCACGCGATCAGCAGATCGCCGTCGCCCCGGAAACGGGCAGCGACCGCTTGCGTCGTGTAATAAACAAAAATCTGACAAACGACGAGATCGTCGATATTTGCGGTGCGGTTTTCGACCGCGGGATGTTGACCATCAAGCTGTATATGATGGTGGGTTTGCCTACAGAAACGCAGGAAGATCTCGATGAGATGTTTGTGCTTGTCGAACGGATCAAGGACCGTATGCTTGAGGCAGGCAAAAAGATCGGCCGTGCCGGCAAGATCATCCCTTCGCTAAACGGATTTGTGCCAAAGCCGAATACACCCTTGCAATGGGATGCGATCTGCGATGAAAAAGAATTGAAAAAGCGTATCAAATACGTATGCAAAGGGCTGAGCAAGATCCCGAATGTTGAGGTCCGGTTTATGTCCTCTCGCATCGCCCACGAACAGGCGCTATATTCATCCGGCGACCGTACTGTCGCGACGGCAATCGATGCGGCGGCACGCAACGGTGGTGACCTTGATCGGGCTTTGCGTGATACCGGCATCGATTCGGCTTTTCATACCTCACGTGATCGTAGCTATGACGAATTTCTGCCTTGGTCGATCGTCGATTCGGGTCTTTCGTTCGAATTTCTAAAGACTGAACATGAAAAAGCCCGAGAATCGCTCTCGAGCCTTCCCTGTCCTGCGGTTGAAAAATGTACGACTTGCGGAGTTTGCCCAAGCACATGGCTTGCTGACGCACCCGAAGCCCTTGTAAATATCCAGCCTCTAAAGATCCGCGAGCTCCTCGCAGTCTAATTACTGCTTCAACAAAAACCCGGTCGGTGTAGCGGTATGGTCGAATTTGTACGTATATTTGTACATCCCAAACGGCAAAATATTGACCTCTTTTGAATAAGTGACATGTGCCGTCAGCGCGTTGCCGGCCTGTTTAACGTCAACAACAGCATCGGCGGGGATGTCATTTGTCACGATCGCTTTGGCGATACGGGCCTTTACGTTATCGACCGGATTGAGTTTGCCTGATATTGCCAGTCCCTGCAGCACGGCGGTGCTCATCTCGGTCTTGAGACTTTCCGCGTTATACGCGACCGGGACGTAATTCAGCAACGCGTTACCAAACAAGATAAGAGCGACCAATATGACCACAAATTTTACGCCGGCACTGCCGCGTTCTGACTCGCGATGTTCTGCTAAACTGTTCATTTTTGTTAACTCCTGAATTAAAAGGGCAAATAATTATGCCGATTTAACAAGAAGCTTTTTGAGAACTGACTTGATGGTAGAGAGTGGGATATCTGTCTGCGTGCGGATCACCGGCTTACCTATGCCCTTTAACAGCACCATTTGCAGCGAACCGGACAGATTTTTTTTGTCAAACCTAAACGCCTCAAAAACCTCCTGGGCTTCGATGTTCGTTAGCGGCGGCAAGGGGCCGACACGACGCAAAACATCGTATAACAATTTTATACCTTTTTCGTCAATTAACGCAAGAGATTTCGACAGTTCGGCGGCAAACAAAATACCGTATCCAACCGCCTCGCCGTGCCTTAGATATTTGTAATCCGTGACCTTTTCGAGTGCATGGGCGAGCGTGTGGCCAAAGTTAAGTATTTTGCGGGATTTGACGTCAAGACGGCTTGAGGATTCACGTTCGTCGCCGGCAACTATCGAGGCCTTGAAGGCGATATCATCAGATATTAAATTTGAAATTTGAGATCTGAAATTATTGTTGCTCTGATGTCTCGAAAAATCTTTGATCGGAAAATCGGTAAGGAATTTGTCCGTTTGTTTCAGCAAAGCCTTTCCGCTTACTGCTCCGTGTTTTATTGCTTCGCAAAATCCGGCAGTGAGTTCGCGAGCGGGCAATGTATGCAACGTCGCCGTGTCGATCAACACACCGTTTGGTTGATGAAACGCTCCGATCAAATTCTTCCCCGCCGGTGAATTGACACCGGTCTTTCCGCCAACCGACGAATCGATCATCGCAAGCAAAGTTGTAGGAATTTGCAAAAAAGAGATCCCGCGCAGATAAACAGCCGACGCAAAACCCGCATGGTCGCCGACGACTCCGCCGCCAAGCGCAACGACAGCATCCGACCGTGAAAGTCCGGCGTCTGAAAATCTTTTTAGAGC
>JBEBGA010000642.1:0-1140 GCA_040081695.1 Pyrinomonadaceae bacterium | reverse complement strand
GCGAATAGACCGCACCGCCCGCGCAGGGGCCGAGGATGCACGAGATTTGAGGCACGACGCCGCTGGCGAGAACATTCCGCAAAAATATATCGGCGTAACCGCCAAGAGAAACGACGCCTTCCTGAATGCGGGCACCGCCCGAATCGTTCAGCCCAATGACAGGAGCACCGACCTTCATCGCCATGTCCATGACCTTGCAGATCTTTTGGGCGTGGGTCTCGCTCAGGCTGCCGCCAAAGACGGTAAAATCCTGTGCAAAAACAAAAACTTCGCGGCCATCGACCAGCCCGTGGCCTGTGATAACGCCGTCGCCGGGGAATTTTTGCTCTTCCATCCCAAAATCGGTCGAGCGGTGCACGACAAACTTGTCAAACTCCTCAAAACTGCCGTCATCAAGGAAAAATTCGACCCGCTCACGGGCGGTCATCTTGCCTTGTGAGTGGTGTTTTTCGATGCGTTTCGCACCGCCGCCCTCTTCGGCGACCCGCGATCTTTCTTTGAGGAGTTCGATCTTGCTTTTAGCTTTCGATTCCGGCTGCATATCGCATAAGTTTACTGATTTTAAGGGGTTTTTCAAAATCCGCCGGGAAATGATTAAATTGATGTGCAATGAACGAGATCGAGAAAATAGCGAGCCGGGATAACCAGCGTTTGGTAAATGCTAGGAAGGTGCGGGACGGACGCGGCGACGGGCAGATCTTTGTTGAAGGGAAGCGGCTGGCGTTGGAGGCTCTGCGGTCGGGGCTCGCGATAGACGAATGCTTTTTTGTGAGCGGTGCGGTCGATGACGAACTGATCCATGTGGCGAGGGCGGCGGCGGGTGCGACATTTGAGCTTTCGCAAAAGCTGTTTGACACGATAGCGGACACAAAAACCCCGCAAGGCATCATCCTGATCGCAAAACGCCCGGCGAACGGCCGCGAAACTATCGAGCAGCGTCTGCAAGCGGGTGAAGCGACGCTGCCGCTCCTGCTGTTTTTGAAAGAGATCAATAACCCCGCAAATCTCGGGGCGATAATGCGAACGGCTGAGGCGGCGGGTGTCGCCGGTGTGATCGTTTCGACGGCGGCAGCCGATGTGCATTCGGCAAAAGCCGTTCGTGCGGCGATGGGAGCGAGCTTTCGCATGCCGGTGTGGGAC
>JBEBGA010000641.1:0-1142 GCA_040081695.1 Pyrinomonadaceae bacterium | reverse complement strand
AACAGGATATAGAGGATGAACACGATCAGGAAAAAATTTCTATTGTCGTATCTGATTCTAAATCCTGTATATCCTGTCTATCCTGTTTGAAAAACCCTGAGCATATATGAGTGCTGTTTTGCCCCAAACCGATGAGATCGTCTCCTTTAACCCCGCGACCGGGGCCAAGGTCGGGCGTGTGGCTCAGACCTCTGCCGAAGAGGTAATCGCCGCTGTCGACCGCGCACGCATAGCATTTCAAACCTGGAAACAAACTTCGTTCAGCGAACGTGCCGCATACATTATGCGCGCCCGCGAGGTCTTACTTGCGGACAAAGAGGCTATCGCCCGTCTCATCTCAGACGAATCGGGCAAGCCCGTCGCCGAGGCGTTTTCGATGGAGATCGCACCGGTGCTAGACCTGATGCAGTATTTCGCCCGCAATACCGAAAAACTGTTAAAACCTCACAAGATCGGCATCGGCATCTACGGCTTGATGGGCCGCTCGTCGAAGATCCTCTATCATCCGCTCGGCGTGGTCGGCATCATCCCAGCGTGGAATTATCCATTTTCGATACCGCTTGGTGAGGCCGTAATGGCTCTGATGGCCGGAAATACGGTCGTCATCAAACCCTCAGAACTGACGCCAATGATCGGGCTAAAGATCGGCGAGATCTTTGAAAAGGCAGGCTTGCCGGAAAACTGCGTTCAGATCGTCAGCGGCGGCGGTACGACGGGAGCGGCTCTCGTCGAAGCGGCCCCGGATAAGATAATGTTTACCGGATCGGTCGCCACCGGCAAAAAGATCGCTGCTGCCGCAGCAAAAAATCTCACCTCCGTCGTGCTCGAACTCGGCGGCAAAGATCCGATGATCGTTTTCGCCGATGCGAATCTCGAACTCGCCGCCGGGGCGGCCGTTTGGGGTGCGTTTTGCAACGCAGGACAGTCCTGCTCGTCCGTCGAGCGGCTTTATGTGCAAGAAGCTGCGGCTGAAGAATTGACTCGTAAGATAATCGAAAAAACCAATGAATTACAACAAGATACGGGTGATAAGGAAACAACGTCGATCGGTGCAATGTCGTCCGAACGGCAGATAAAGATCGTCGAGGATCACGTCGAAGATTTCAAAGCGGCCGGAGCGACAATCGAAACTGGCGGACGCC
>JBEBGA010000640.1:0-1142 GCA_040081695.1 Pyrinomonadaceae bacterium | reverse complement strand
GTCCTTATTGAATCCATCGAACGTCAGCGTGATCGGTATCGTCTCCCCCGGCCCGAGCGTCGTCTGCTGCACCGGCACGACTAGCACATTTCGCGTTCGCAAAACCTCATTAAACTGCGTCACGACCGACACGCTCACCTCAAGCACATTTATCGTCTTTGAACCTTTGTTACGAATATTGCCGTGAATGAACATTGAGATCTTCCCCGTCGCCATCGGCGATTGCACCGTCTTGTCGTCGGTCGAGATGATGATGTCCTTGTTCAGCTCAGCGTACTCCGGCGAGCCTTCGCGAAGAGCACCTTCGAGGATCTTCGCCGTCTGCACCTCCATCGATGGCGTCAACGACAAATACCAGATGACGGCCCCTATCGCCACCGCAGCGATCAGCATCGCCGCAACAAATACCATACTGATCCCGCGCCTTTTTTCTTCCGGTTTGAATAGATCGTCCATTGTTCTCATATATTACCGCACAATCGGTGTCGAATCATGCAGGATCATAGCGATCGTTTCAATTGCGGTGGCCCTCAATTGATCATTTAGACACCACTCTTCGCCAAAAGGTTCCGGCAAGGTATCATTTGAGTCAACGTAATATTGATGTCGTCTTCTGAGCCAAAAAACTCGCAACGCCCGGCCATCGTCGAAGTTGTGCTTCCCGTACCGGTCCGACGTGCGTTCACGTACCGCGTACCGACCTCGATGCAGGGAACGATAAGGCCCGGGGCTCGACTCACGCTGCCCTTTGGCAAACGAAATCTCACGGGATATGCGGTCGAACTTCACGAAGAAATTCCCGCTGGCCTCGATATCGACGTATCAAAGCTCAAAGACGTGATCGAGGTCCTAGACGAAGAGCCGCTCATAACGCCGGAGATCCTAAAGCTCACGCAGTGGACCGCAGACTACTACGCCAGCTTCTGGGGCGAAATGCTAAAAGCCTCGCTCCCCGCCGGCCTCAACAACGACAAAGTAAAACCAAAACGCCGCAAAGCCGTCCGCCTGCGGAACGCGGACGCCTTCGTCCGCCCCGGGGCCGCGGACGCCCCCGTCCGCCCGTCCGATACCACAGAGGCCGCGGCAAAACCAATCACCGCCCAACAGCAATCGATCATCGACCTCCTAATATCCAACAACGG
>JBEBGA010000639.1:0-1146 GCA_040081695.1 Pyrinomonadaceae bacterium | reverse complement strand
CTTCAAATACGTTTAGCATTTTGAGCATCCTCGGCGGAGCCGCCACAGGAGCTTTGGTCGGATCGGCAAATTCACCAACTGGTGCGTTGATCGGTGCTGGCATCGGAGCCGGTGCGGGAACAGGAGCAGCGATGCTGAGAAAGGGCAAAGACGTAAAGATCCGTCGCGGCGAGGAGTTTGAGATAGAACTCAAAAAAGACGTGGTGTTGCCCGTGTTGGATTACTAAAAAAGTTTAAGTTTGGCCGTTGGCGAGAACCATGGCCATTCTGAGAAAGCCCGGCGTGAAGGGGAGAGCACGCCGGGTTTTTTCATTAGCCCCCCTCCTTACGAAGGAGGGGGTGGCGGTTCGCGTCCTTTGCGAACTGACGGGGTGGTTCTCTCCACCGCCGCCATACTTAAACCCGTCGCCGTCATTTTCCTCGTTCTGTATGACCCCATCGATTCGTCATGAATTCCGCTGCAATTATTTTTCTCATTATTTTGTCGGCTCGTAGGAGAGAAACACTGCACCACAACGAAATGTTTTGGTTCTTAAGAGCTTGAGGTCAACTCGATCCGAGATTTTCTTGAACAACAGCAGGCCGTTGCCGACGATCGTCGGTTGAACGCCGAATTGGTATTCATCGATCAGTCCCAGCTGGGTTAAGGCGACGATCAGACTCGGGCTGCCGACCAAGATGTCCTTCCCGGATTGTTTCTTCCAGTTCTGTATCTCCTCTTTGTCGATCTCCCGTCTTAACTCCGTATCCTTCCATTCGACGCTCTCGAGCGTTCGCGAATAGACGATCTTCTTAACGCCATCTATGGCCACCGCGAAATCGTCCATCGCTTTTTCGCCCGTTGGCTTTTCGACGAAAGGCTTCCAGAATTCCATCAGCTGATATGTGATCCGTCCGTATATAAGTAGATCGGAATCGCGAAGCACGTTCGTGTAATGCTCGTGGATCTCGTCGTCCGCTATCATCGCTGTGTGATCGCAATACCCGTCAAGCGTCATATTCATTCCGGCGATAACTTTTCTCATCACTTCTGCTCCTTAGTCGTCAAGACCCCAAACTCTATCGCGGCTCTAAGAACATCGGTGTTTATGTCTTTTAGAGTTTTGAATCGTATGCAATAGCCGGTCACGGTCGCTTTGCCGAGGG
>JBEBGA010000638.1:0-1147 GCA_040081695.1 Pyrinomonadaceae bacterium | reverse complement strand
CGGCTGTTAGGGCACGCTTTTCCGCCGGTTTGAGTTCGTTGCGAAACCAGTGAATTTCCTCGGGCCTAATGCCGTTCGCAGCTATCGTCTCCCGTGTCTCGCGTATCCACCGTGAATATCGCCGACCTAGTACAAAGGAGATCGTGAGGCCCGTTAGTAACGCAAGTATTGACGCTACAACGCCGATAAAAAGGATAACAACGGCGGCAGGCGGCCCGCCGGCTGCCAGCAGTAAAAGTACGAATGTGACAACAACCGGCAATATTGGAAATAGGATCGGAGCGGCGATCGCTCCGTACTTTAGCCGGTTTCCTTTCTTTAGATCGATCTCCGTTCCTATTGCCATACTTTTGAAAACAAATAAGAGTCTAGCGCAATAGTTTCCGAATGGCGTAAAACCGCGCTAACGCTTTTAGCATCATAAACTCGGTTATTCGCCTCAAATAGTTTATTATTCAGAAACGATACATATGCGGCTGACTCGACAAATCTTTCTTGCGATTATCGCCTTAGCGTGTGCCTTCGCCGCATCCGGCCAGCCGACGCCGAACGTACCGCGTCAGGGTGTTCGCACAGTCTCGATCCCGATCTCGATCTTTACGAGGCAGGAGTTGCGTGAGAATCGGCTCGAAGAATTTGTCCAGGCCGACCGCCTGATCGTAAAGGAAGGCGGGATCGAGCAGCAGATATTATCGATCCGCAGCGTCGGCGAATCTCCGATGGCGATCGCACTCCTGATTCAGGAGGATCTTTCGTCAAACTTCAATCTCCAGATCCATGATATTCAGGATTTTATCAGGCGGCTGCCCAAGGGAACCCGTGTCATGGTCGCGTATTCGAGGGCCGGGTCGCTTGATATCCGTCAGAGATTCACTGACGATCTTGAAAAGGCCGCAAAGGCGCTACGGATCGTATCGGGAAGTTCGCTATTTGGCCCGCGAAGTCCGTTTGACGGCGTTTCAGATATCATTGGCAGGTTTGACGGTGTACCGACTGGTCGGAGGGCTTTGCTTCTCTTTTCAGACGGACTGGACACCTCACAGGGAACAAATCTCGCGTCTATCTCGCAGAGTTTCGAACTTGATCAGGCGATCCTCAAAGCTCAGCGAAAGAGTGTGCCTGTCTATTCTTTTTATTCGCCGACGGG
>JBEBGA010000637.1:0-1147 GCA_040081695.1 Pyrinomonadaceae bacterium | reverse complement strand
GTGTATTAGTTACCAGCCATCCGAACAATGCTCCGAACATACTTTATAATTTGACAACATTTACCGCGAACGACCCTCGCAGAGTTGACGTTCGCGGGCAAACTTTGCGGGTGGCGGCTGATCCCGTGTGCGCCGGTACAGGATTGGTTGGTATTGCGGTTAACACAACTTGCCCTGTGGCAGTTGCATTAGGAGCCAACGAATACAGCCTTAGGGTGCCGCGAACGAATGAAAGAAGGCGTGACGGTAAGTACGGCACAAACCTTCTTATCGGAAACGGATCGTGGAGCTACTATAACGCCCTCCAGATAGAATATAAGAAGCGTTTGAGCAACGGCATCAGTTTTCAGGCTGCTTACACCTGGAGCAAAGCAATCGATACCACTTCGGAAGCAACTAATGTAGGAGCTGCACCTGACAGTAATTTTAACGGACCGAACACCAGGAACTCGCGCGGGTATTCGCTATTTCACTCGCCGCAGCGATTTACGTTATTCGGTTCCTACAAGCTCCCGTTTTTTGATAAGCGTAAGGACATTCTTGGACGAAACACGTTCTTTGGAGATGGATTGAATAATGTCGATTTCGCATTTTCCAAGAATTTTGCAATGCCGTTCGAGAGTCACCGGCTTAGTGTACGGGCGGACCTTTTTAACGCGTTCAATAAGATTCGATACGGATTCCCGAACAGAACTTATACAAGCGCTGCTTTTGGAACGATTAATACGGCGGTGAACGCGGCCCGGGTTATTCAAGTCTCATTGCGGTATTCGTTCTAGAGATTGATGCATTTTCATTTGTTTGCCCGCGTTGCCTAAGGACGCGGGTATTTTTGTTTGGTATGATTCATCTAAATGGGAAGGATCGTTTTGAAGAACGGAATGATGGTCGGGGATGGTGAGATCCTGAGCATCGTCGTTGATGCTGGAATTATCACTCGTGTCTGTGTTGCCGGGGTTGACGGTGAAGTAATCGCTTGTTCCGGAAATTGGCTCCAGCCCGGTTTTATCGATGTTCACAACCACGGAGCGGTTGGGGTTGATGTTAATACGGCGGGGGTTGATGGGTTGTTGAAGATTGCGGCGTTTTTGGGGCGGAATGGGGTTACTGCGTGGGTGCCGACTTTGGTGCCGGATTCGGATGATAA
>JBEBGA010000250.1:0-4832 GCA_040081695.1 Pyrinomonadaceae bacterium | reverse complement strand
CTGATAGGTGGTCCGTGTTCGAGGTGTCTGAGCATATCGCATTGGCAGAGACGTTCCTGTTTGACCTGATCAATGGAGCGGTGATGAAAGCTCCGGCAAACGCGGCGAAAACATCCGGCGTCTCAATTGAGTTGATAATGCAAAAGGTGCCGGACCGGTCGCAAAAATTTCCGGCCCCTGAGCCGATTCGCCCTGACAAATCGCCTTGGACGACGATGTCCGCGACGATGGATGCGTTCAAGATCCGCCGCGACAATACGATCAGCTTTGTTGAAAAGGGCAACGACGATATGCGTGAGCATTTCTTTATGAACCCTGCGTTCAACGCCGAGCTCGACGCTTATCAATGGATCATTTTCCTGTCGGCTCACACCGAGCGGCACGTAAAACAGATCCTCGAGGTCAAGGCGAACCCGAATTTTCCTAAGAAGAAAAGCGGCTACTAGGTAGCAGATAAATAATTTATGAGAGCAATGTTCCGAGTCAGTTTCATCATTATCGGAGCATTGCTCTTTTCAATTTCCATAGTCGGCCAGCAGCTCGACAAAAATGGTTTTGGATACGCTCCGCCAGAGTTGGATGGCGCCGAAAAACTGTCTCTCTGGTCTACGTTCTACTACGTTCACGAAGCAAAATACGCCGAGAACGGTCTGCCGCTGAATGACGCGAATGGCAACGCGACGGGCGTGAAATTAGCGAATTGTGACTGGTGCGACGCCGCGATCGAAGGCACCGTTCGCACGTTCGATAAAACCGGCAAAGCCGTCACGCTCAACTACGCGAAAGTAAGCACCGAGCAGCAATGCGATTGTCAGGCGACTTGCGGAAAGTATGCGAATTACAAGAATAAAAAGATCGGCTACACGCTGTGGGCAACGGCACGCGGCGAATTTGGCGATGGCGTTTCGGGCTACAAACTGGTGCCGTTTCGCACCATCGCGGTCGATAAGGCCTTTATTCCCATCGGCACGTTGATCTTTGTTCCGCAGGCCGTGGGCGTTGTCGTTACGCTTCCAAATGGTGACACGGCAAAACACGACGGTTACTTTTTTGCGGCTGATGTCGGTGGTGGTATTAAGACGAATCACATCGATTCGTTCTTTGGCCTCAAGACAAAAAATCCGTTCAAATATGTCACCTCAAAACCCGAAGACACGTTCGACGCATACATCGTCAAAGGTTCAGCGGTCGAAACGGCTCTCGCAAAACTGCATAAATAATGATCTTTGTCGATAAACAACTTTCCCAGCGGCTCGAACGAACAGAAGCTCGTGCAAACGCGGATTTTGTTGATACGCGGCGGCGTTTTTCACCTCAGTTTGGTGCGGCGTGGATCGAGGTTGGCGGTGCTTATGCGATGTACGACGGAGCAGAATCGCCGTTGACACAGACGTTTGGGCTTGGCATTTTTGAGGATATTACGGCCGAGCATCTCGACGAGATCGAGGCGTTCTATCGCGAACACGACGCCCCTGTTTTTCATGAGATCAGCCCGATGATCGACGCGTCGTATATGGAACTGCTCGCATCGCGTGGCTATCGGCCCGTTGAACTGACGAGCGTGATGTATCGTGAGCTTGGTGGCGATATTGCAAAAAGAGAGCGAAATGCCGAGCTGCAAACTCGCGTCATTAGACCTGACGAAGTAGAACTCTGGGCACGCACATCCGCCGAAGCCTGGGCGACCGAATACGAAGCTCTCGGCGAATTTATGTTCAATTTCGGAGCGATCAGTGCACAATGTGCCGGCTCGTATCCGTACATCGCCGAGCTTGCGGGTCACCCGATCGCGACCGGAATGCTCTTTATCTACGACGACATCTGCATGCTCGCCGGAGCCAGCACTATCGTCGGCGGACGTAACCAAGGAGCACAAAACGCATTGCTCGAAGACCGCCTCCGGTTCGCCGCGTCCAAGGGCTGCACCCTCGCAATAATGGGAGCCGCCCCCGGCAGTCAGTCGCAGATCAACGCTCAGAAAAACGGCTTTAACATCGCATATACCCGCACAAAATGGCAGCTTTTGAGTTAGAATTAACTCGATATTTCACACAATAACAGCTTTAGGTTTATCGGACGAATAAAATGCCATGACCGAAACTATCCAACACAATGACGGACGAGTCGAGCTAAAAGAAGAAGCTCTCAGAGAGATCGAGGGCTCGGCTCTTTATAACGAAGATCTTGCTCCCGTTCCGGTCGCGAAACGCAATTGGACGACCTATAATTACGCCGCGCTGTGGATCTCGATGGCCCATTGCATACCGACGTATATGATGGCGTCGGGGCTGATCTCGGCGGGCATGAACTGGTGGCAAGCTCTTCTGACGATCCTGCTTGGCAACATCATCGTGCTTGCACCTATACTGCTCAATTCTCATCCGGGCACAAAATACGGCATTCCGTTCCCTGTCTTTGCACGGGCCGCGTATGGAACGATGGGGTCAAATTTGCCGGCGTTAATGCGTGCGATCGTGGCGTGCGGTTGGTTTGGCATTCAAGCATGGATCGGCGGCGAGGCTCTGAATACTTTCTTTAAGGCATTCATTCCCGGCTGGGATACGTTGCTCGGCGGGCCGATCGGGGGTCACACTCCGACGACGTGGCTGTCGTTCCTCATATTTTGGGCGATGAATATCGCCATTATCTATAAGGGTATGGACTTGCTGCGGATCGTTGAGAACTGGGCCGCACCTTATGTTTTGATAATGACCGCTTTGCTGCTCGGCTGGATCGTCTATCAGGCCGGAGGCGTCGGGTTTTTGCTGAACGAACCGGGTAAATTTGCGACGCTCAGCGATTTTTGGACAGTCTTTGTGCCGTCCCTAACGGCAATGATCGGTTTCTGGGCGACGCTTAGCTTAAATATGCCTGACTTTACGAGGTTTGGCCGCAGCCAGCGTGAGCAAGCGGTTGGACAAGTCGTCGCTTTGCCCACGACAATGACGGTTTTTGCCGCGATGGGCGTCGTTATCACTTCGGCGGCGATCATTGTTTTTCCCGATATGAACAAGGCAGACGCCTGGGACCCTGTAAAGCTTGTTGGCCAATTCTCACAGCCGATAGTTGTGGCGATATCGATGTTCACGGTGGTCGTCGCGACCCTTTCGGTCAATATCGCAGCCAATGTCGTCTCGCCTGCAAACGATTTTGCCAACGCATTTCCAAAGCTCATCTCATTTCGCACCGGCGGCCTGATCACCGGCATAATCGGCATTTTGATGCAGCCGTGGAAACTGCTTGCTGACCCAAGCGGTTACATCTTTGGCTGGCTCGTCGGCTATTCGGGCGGGCTCGGCTCGATCGCGGGCGTGCTGATCGCCGATTATTGGCTTATCCGCAACAAAAACCTAGACCTCGGCGATCTCTACCGCAGCAAGGGAATTTACGGCGGCTGGAACTGGCGGGCGGTCGTTGCGACGCTTTTGGGTTGCTTTTTTGCGTGGATAGGGTTGATAATTCCAACTCTTAGTGCGCTTTACGACTATGGATGGTTTGTCGGATTTGGCGTCGCATTTTTGGTGCATTGGGGTTTGATGACGGTCGTACCGCCAAGAAAAGATTTAGCCACAGAGGGCATAGAGAGCAAAGAGTAGAATTGAAGGATTACGAGAGGATAGAGCGAAAAAATCTCCCAACCTCTGTGTTCTCTGTGGCAAAACAAATATGAAGTACCAAAGAGTTAATAATTTTTACAACGGCGAGTTTGTCGACAGTAGTTCAACGAACGACCTCGATGTCACGTCGCCGCTGGACGGCAATTTGTTATCGACCGTCCCGATGTCGACCGTTGATGAGCTAAATAAGGCTGTTGCTTCGGCAAAGTTCGCTTTGGAATCGTGGGGGCATCAGCCGATCAAGGAGCGGGTTCAGGTATTTTTCCGTTATAGGAATCTGCTTGAGCAGAATTTGGATGAATTGACTGCGTTGATTTCCGAAGAGAACGGCAAGACTTGGGATGAAGCAAAGGCTGAGGTTGATAAGAGCATCGAGCTGACCGAATTTGCGTGCTCGATGCCGCAGCTTGTTTCGAATGAAGTATTGGAGGTCAGTCGCGGGGTCGAATGCCGGACAGAGCATTTTCCGGTTGGTGTGGTCGCTTCGATCGCACCATATAATTTCCCGTTGATGGTGCCGAACTGGACGATGCCGAATGCTCTGGTTCTCGGCAACACGATGATAATGAAGCCATCCGAGCTCGTACCGCTATCGGTACTGAGGATGGCTCAGCTGCTCAAAGATGCCGGTTTGCCTGACGGCGTTTTTAATGTAATAAACGGCAGCAAAGAGATCGTCGAGGGCATTTGTGCCCATCCCGATATCGAAGCCGTTAGTTTCGTCGGTTCGACGAAAGTCGCTAAACTCGTTTACCAGCAAAGCACCAATGCTCTGAAACGGTGTATCTCTCTGGGCGGTGCTAAAAACCATTTGTTTGTTTTGCCGGATGCAAATCCGTCGATGACGGCGTCAAACGTTACCGCTTCGATGTCAGGCTGTGCAGGTCAGCGATGTATGGCTGCGTCGGCGATGCTTGCGGTCGGTGATGTTGATCCGATCATTGACCAGATATGTGTTGAGGCCCGGAAGATCGTGCCCGGCCAGAATCTTGGGGCGGTGATCTCTCAAGCGGCGAAAGAGCGCATCGAGGGGTTTATTTCGGAGGCCGAACGCGACGGGGCCAAGATATTGGTTGACGGCCGCGGAGCGGTTGTCGCTGGCAAAGAACGCGGAACATATGTCGGCCCGACCGTCATCGACTATGTGACGCCGGAAATGTCTGTCGCGACAGAGGAAATATTTGGCCCGGTGATCTCGATCATGCGAACCACCAC
>JBEBGA010000249.1:0-4845 GCA_040081695.1 Pyrinomonadaceae bacterium | reverse complement strand
ATCTCAGAGCCGGGGCGTTACGCGGTCGAGTTTGTCAAAGCTGGTGCCGATATGGTGTCAGTCCACGTTGAAGCCGATCCGCATTTGCAGCGGACGCTTGTTGCGATACGAGAGGCTGGGGCAAAAGCCGGAATTGCGATCAACCCCGGAACGTCGCTCGACTCACTTAGTGAAGCGCTGCCGTACGCAGATTTTGTTTTGCTGATGTCGGTCAATCCGGGGTTTGGCGGGCAAAGTTTTATTCCGACGATGCTCGACAAGCTGCGGCGGCTAAAAGAGATGATCTCAAGCCGTGACCTCGAGGTAAAGATCGAGATCGATGGCGGTGTTGATGCAAATAATATTGCCGAGATCGCCAATGCCGGAGCCGAGATGATCGTCGCCGGATCTGCAGTTTTTGGCGGGGGCGAACCTATTAAAGCAGTCAAACAATTAATCGAAGCTGGAACGGATTGGGCTTAAGTTATTACAGATCAGCGACCTGATTATTATGCGATTTATTACTAAACGAACTGTTTTTGTTGCTGTCATATCGAGCTTGATACTGTCGGCTATGGCCTTCGGTCAGGCTAAGCCAGGTGACGGCACCCCCTTGCAAAGGCTTGAGGTCATGCGTGAAAAGCTCGACCGTATGCGCCGCTCGCTCAGTAGCGTAGCGGCTGCTATCAAGGAAGAAAACAAAGACGACAAGTCGAAAAAGGACGACAAAGACAAACCCGGCACCCCTCTGGGGCGGCTTGTGAATCTCGAAAAAGAGGCCGCAAGATTACAGGGAGATGTCAATAATCTTCGCGGAAAGGTTGATCGCGGCGAAAAGTATGAGCGGGCAGATCTTGATTCGATCGAGCAAGTCGTTACAGAATTTCAGGCGAGGGTCGACACAGCCCAACTCGAAACGGCTGCGGGCAGGGCTGTTCCTGACAGCCCAGTTGGAAAGGCGAGAGACGTTAAGAAAAAGAAGAAATTCCTCGGCATTTTTGGCCGTGGCGGTAATGATGAATATGATGAACTGATCGGATCGGTATCTCCGGGACGCGACCGTGAGCTATTCATCGTAGCGACCCGTGAGGTCAGAAAACGCAACTACGATGTTGGGCGATTATTGTTCCAGACGATCATTACTACGTATCCCGATTCGCCATATCTTCCGATGTCTAAATTGGCGGTCGGCGATTCGTTCTTTGTTGAGGGATCTACAAGTGCATTGATACAGGCGATCGCCTCATATCAGGATTGGCTTACATTTTTCCCGACTCATCCGCTCGCCGATCGCGTTGTGCTAAAGATCGCTGAGGCTGAGATGCGGCAGATCGGGTTGCCTGACCGCGACGCCACACATGCCAAACGTGCAGAAACACGTCTCAAAGCGCTTATGGATCGTTACCCTAATTCGATCCTCAAACCGGCAGCCGTTGAGCGTCTGAGACAGGTACAGGACAATTTAGGGCTTCATAACCTGTATGTCGCCAATTACTACTACGTACTCGCAGTCGATCAGAAGAAAGGTGGTTTGAAAGGCTCGCAATCGCGGTATCGTGAGATCCTTGATAAATACCCCAGCTTTTGCTTTATGGACGAGGCTCTGTATAAGTTGGCCGTCACATATCTCGTTGAGGAAGAGACCGATCAAGCGGCTAGGTATTTTCAAAAGATCATCAGTGATTACCCAAACAGCGAATATATCCTGAAATCAAAAGAGCAGCTTGAACTGATGGGAGCGACGATACCTGCGACCAACCCTGAGCGTGCAAATACCGAACCATGTGCCGAGCCTTCGTTCTTTCAGAACTTCAAGAACCAGTTTTTTGGAATCTATCCGATGACCATCGACAAAGATGGCGTTTTGATGAGCAAGGATTTTGACAAGGAAAAGTTTGAGATGATCGATCAGATCATCGAAAACCAAGGTGACATCAACGTTAATCAGATCCCGCAGGCATTGACAACGATACTCTCAGACAGGACGCCGGCTAAGCCAAAGGTTACGCCTGAAGCACCGCCGATCAAACAACCATAGATCGCTAGTTTTAACTTTTTATTTCAGCCGTGATCGCACTATTTGTGTTATCACGGCCTTTTCATTTGCCACTACCCAATACAGAAGGATCGAGAATTCTAAGAATCAGTGGAAAATACGATTCTCGGGATAATCATTCAAACCTCGCAACACAGAATCACAATAAAAATGGCCCCGTCCATTTTGTGGACGGGGCCCGATGATTAGTTTGATCCGCTCTCACCCCTGAGGAGTCGGTGTGGGTGTCGGCTCCGTTTGATCGCGTTTCTTTAGTTTTGGCGGACCGTCTGACGTCGAACTTGAGTCGCCGGTGTCGTTATTAGTAGTTCCGTCTGAATTGTCCGGCTGACGTTTTTTCAGCGTCGGGCGGCTGTCGTCGTTAGTCGGATCGAAATCAACTGTTACGCCGGCCTTTGCATTGGTCTGCTTCATCAAATGGGCCTTGACGCGTTGAAATTCCGAAGTGCTGATGACGTACTCCTCTTTCTCAGGAAAGCGGGCGACTAACTGCAAA
This sequence comes from Pyrinomonadaceae bacterium, assembly GCA_040081695.1. Classification (GTDB taxonomy): domain Bacteria; phylum Acidobacteriota; class Blastocatellia; order Pyrinomonadales; family Pyrinomonadaceae; genus OLB17. Next base: position 2,314 of record JBEBGA010000249.1, on the reverse strand, counting down.
CTGATGTCGTGACGGTCTGCAGCCTGCGGGTGAGTAGTGAAAAGACGAGCCAACGAGCCCGGCTTTTTCTTGTTCTGAGATGCCAGCTTTTCAAACATTGTCGACATTGCAACCGGATCGTACCCCGAAGCATAGAGATATTGGACTCCTAGATTATCCGCTTCCATTTCAGATCCGCGTGAAAATTTCATTGAGGCAAGGCCGCCAAGTATGCCGCCGGCATTTTGCAGAACGGTGCTCACCACTGCTCCCCCAAAGATCATGCCCGCAAGAGAAGCGTAATTGAAAAATGTGCCTTTACCCTGATTTTCCATGGCATGGCGGGCACAGACGTGGGCGATCTCATGAGCCATTACGCCTGCAAGTTCTGCCTCGTTGTCAGCCGCGAGTATGAGGCCGCGGTTGACATAAAAGAAACCACCGGGCAACGCAAAAGCGTTGACCTCATCGCTGTCGATAACCTTGATGGTAAAAGGTACTTTGGCATCCGAATGGAGGACGATGTTTTGGCCGACACGGTTGACGTACTCAGTAATGACCGGATCCTCGACGAGCTTTGATTGCTGCTCGACCTCAGCTGCGAGTTGACGTCCTAGAGCCATCTCTTTTTCCTGAGAACCGCCGAGCCAACCAAAAAACTTGTCCGACCCCTTGTTGATATTACGCTTGCCGATCTGGGATGGGTCATCTTTAGGGTTTAGCGGCCCGGTTGTCGGAGTCGGCGAGACGGTTGGTTTGGCCTGTTTATCCTTATCTTTGTCGTCCTTTTGAGCAAAACTAACCGTTGGTGTCGTTAGCACAACAGAGCTAAACCAAATGGCACTGAGCAAAAACGAAGCAGAGATCTTGCGAAACATTCCCTTATGCATAAAACAGCCTCCAAAATTCTAACTGACGATAACAGAATTGTATTCTGTCTGGTGTAATTAAATCAACGATTCTATGATGCATTTGTACCGGAAATAGTTGTGAAACATGGATAGATCACAATGTTTTTTATTAAATTCGCAGAGCGAGCGAAAATGTATTCAATTATTTGATAAAACTTGTTAAAATTATCGTGTCGGCTTTCCGTGCTGCCGATATTTCGCCAACCCAAGCTATCAATGAAACGCGTCGAAGAAAAAGTAAAAGATATTGTCGAAGTCCGTTCGTTTGCAAAGGTTAGCGATTTTGCCGCCGATCCTGCACAGACGCTCGCGAGCTATCATTTTACGGACATCACCGCCGCTCTGATGGCAAAATGGCTCGACGCTATCGTCGATGTCAGATCTGATAGTGGAACGGCCGTTGCGCTGGCAGGATTTCGAGGCGTGGGAAAGAGTCATTTTCTGGCGGCACTTGCCGCGATTTCCTCGCAGCCGGACCTCAGAAATCAAATATCTGACCAATACGTAGCGGCAAGTGCAGAACGGCTGTCGAGGAGGCATAATCCCGTAGCTTTTGTCCGTCGAGGTTCGCAAGCTACTCTTCTCGACGAATTGCGGATGGCGATTGCGCCCATCACAGGCGACGGCGATCTGAGCAATTCCTTGAACGATCTGCTGCTAAAGGCGGCCGAAAAGACCAAGGATGTCCCGCTTGTTCTGCTCATCGACACGGCACTAGGGCGCGAGTCTAGAGTTTCACGCGACGATGGGCCGATACTCAGCGAGATCGCCGAAGCGGCAAAGGCTCTGGGCATATTTGTCGGGCTAGCTCTCGACGATGACATTGCCGGTGCCGACGGGGCGAATCTGGCCATCACGGGCAGCTACACGATCGATTATCTGGATCAGGAACATCTCTACAAGATCGTCGATTCGCACATTTTCTCAAAGCAAGACCGTTCGCTGCCGTTGCTTCACGAGATCTATAAGCATTACACAACCGTCCTGCCGGGGTTTAGGTGGAGTGAACCGCGGTTTACGTCGCTATACCCTCTCCATCCGGCGACGCTTGAGATAGCACCGCTTATCAGGCTTTATCTGCAAGATTTTGCTTTGCTAGGATTTGCGGCTGAGGCGGGCGTCAGAATACTAGGCCGTCCCGCAAACTCTCTGATCGGACTTGACGAGGTTTTTGATGCGGTTGAGAACCGTCTGAGGCATGTCAGCGATCTCGACGACACGTTTGCGGCGTTTGACCGTGCGGATCACGACATAATCGGCAAATCACCGGTGACACAGCGTTTGCAGGCAAAGCTGATCCTCAAAGGGTTGTTTATGCTCTCGCTTGACGGCCAAGGAACGACCGCTGAGGAGATCGCGGCGGCGATGCTGATCTATGGCGATCACGGGCAGATAGGTATCGATATTTCGCATTTGCTAAATAT
>JBEBGA010000248.1:0-4869 GCA_040081695.1 Pyrinomonadaceae bacterium | reverse complement strand
GATCATGGATGTCGAGGTTTTCACACCCCAAGAGGTCTCAGGGGATATCATGGGCGACCTAAATAGTCGTCGCGGACGCGTCGGCGGTATGGAGGTTCGCGGTAAACAACAGGTAATCAAGGCCAAGGTGCCGCTCGCCGAAATGCTCGATTACCAGTCAAAACTAAACAGCGTCACCCAGGCTCGCGGCTCGTATCACATGCAGTTTTCGCATTACGATCCGTTGCCCGGCAACCTCGCACAAAAGGTCATCGACGAAGCCGTCGCCGCCGGACGTGTGAGAGCACATGATGACGACGAATAATATTTTCTACCGCAGATGGACGCAGATAAATACAGATAGAAACCATTGTGATATTGGTACGTATCATTCTTTATCTGCGTTCATTTGCGTTTATCTGCGGTTAGTTTTTTATAACCTTTAGGAGTAATTATGAAGCGAAATCTCATTTCTTTTATCACAGTTCTCACATTTGTTTTGGCTTTGGCATCACTCGCCTCGGCTCAAGCTCGTCCGCCACTACCGCGTCCTAGTTCAAAGGCTGCGGTGATGCAGACCGTCGGCACGACCGACATTGGCATCGCATATAGCCGTCCGGCGATAAAAGGCCGCAAGGTCTTTGGCGATTGGCCGACTAAGGTCGAGGGCGAAGCCACGCTCGACGATGGCCGCATTCGTCCCGAAGGAGCTCCGCTCGTGCCAAACGACCACATCTGGCGTGCCGGTGCTAACGAAGCGACGCTGTTCACCGTCGGCGACGACGTTCTCATCAATGGCCAGCCGCTTTCTGCGGGCAAATACAGCCTACACATGATCCCGTCGAAAGGTGACTGGACGATCATTTTCAACTCAGATGACGGCCAATGGGGTAGCTTTTCCTACAACAAAGCCAAAGACGTGCTTCGTGTTACGACCAAAGCCGAATGGGTCGCGGACAGCAAGGAATTCCTGACGTTTGGGTTCGAGAATGTAGGTGAAAAATCGGCGACAGCGTTCCTTCGCTGGGAAAAGGTAAAGGTTCCGTTTACCGTCGAGATCAAAGATGTTGTCGGCTCAACGATAACCAAACTCAAGGCGTACATTGCCGGCGACACCAAAGACGCTCAGCGTTTGGTTAATGCCGCAAATTATGCCAGGACCAACAAGCTTACCGAGCAGGCAAACGCTTGGTTCGCCGAGGCTCTAAAGGTGACAGATGCGTCGATCGCCACTAAAGAGACGTTCGGCAATCTTCAACGCAAAGCCACGATCCTGCTGGCTCTCGGACGCGGTGCCGATTCCCTAGCCGCTGCCGAACGAGCTGTCGTCGTCGGTAAAGCTGACTCGACCGTCACCAAAGCCCAGATCGAGGCACTCGAAAAACGCATCGCCGACATCAAAGCCGGCAAGCAATAAGAAATATTACCCACGAAACACACCAAAGGCACGAAATTAAGAAACTTCTTTTTTTCGTGCCTTTCGTGTGTTTTGTGGGCTAAATTCTTATGCCGTTTTCTTATGACACATTGTGCATTGGGTCTGGATCGGAGCCTTTGACGCGGGGAGCGTTTTCTTTACTTCGCCATGGCAACCTGCACACGTTCGGTGAAACGCGGTCATGTTGTTCATCGTGATCAAAGCCGGGCTTCCCTCGTGCTTGATCTCGGGGATCGCATCGAGCAATTTTGGCTTTTCGCCGGTTCGAGCATGACATTCGCGGCATCCCGCAACACCCGCAGCCTTTGCGTCCTTTGCAAATAATTCAGCCGTCAGCGAGGTCGCACGGTCGGACGGCCAAGCCGTCTTTAGCGGTGCATGCTTGAGGACCTCAGCCACGGGCTGGGCAGTATGATGGCACGAGATACACGCGATGGCCGAACCCGGCGTAATATTGTACGCTCCGCCGTTGTGCTTAGCGTGGCTAAACGTCACCTGCCCAAGCTTCGCATCCTTCCCCAGCACAATGACCTCTGGCATTTTCTGCTCATCAGCTTTTTGGGCCAATGTCTTGCCGACAAAACCATCTCCCATCGACACCCAAACACCGGCCGCCACTAACAGCCCCACACAAAACAAAAGCGCAACAGACCTCATGGACCTCACCTCCAAACAGATTTGACCCAAGTATATTCGCAATGCGGCCCCGACATTGTGACGCAGCGCACACTCGCCCTATATATTCTGATTCGCGGTATTCGTGTAATTCGTGGCTAAACTTTTTTTGCCCATCTATCCCAACAAGCCTTTGCGATCTTTGCGATCACAGCCTCGCGGGTTTTCTCGTCGGCGGGTGAATCGGAAACGAAAACGGCGATAGCGAGATGTTTGCTGCCTGGCATCTCAACAATTCCGATGTCATTCGTTGCTCCGGTTACGCCGTTCTGCGTACCACCAGTCCCGGTTTTGTGAGCAAATATTATGTTTGTCGGAAGAAGGCCTCTTAGGCGTTTTGGTCCGGGAGTCGAAATCGCCATGAAATGCCACAGTTCGTCCGCCTCAGTGAAGGCATGCCGGTCCGCATCTGGGCCATGGGCTCTCGATGCATCAAGCCATCGCAACAACTCAACACTCGCCGTCGGCGTCGAATAATTCTCATACTGCGTCCGCCAATCCTTCCCGATCTCTTTCTCGGCATTGACGACCTTCATGTCGCGGATGCCGATCTGGTTTAGGTACGACTGGACATCGGTTGGCGGGACCAGACGCAGCAGTACATCGCTGGCGGTGCCGTCGGATTCTACGAGCGACAATCGGATCAATTCGCGAATGGTATATTCGCCGCCGTTCGGGCTTTTGTCCCGCAGCGGCGAACGCATCCCTTCGCGGACCATGTCGTCTTTGGTAACGCCAACAACCTCATCAAGGTCGAGTTTGCCAAGCCGCACCTGATCCATCACGGCCATCCCTATCGGCAGTTTATAGACGCTCTGCATCGGATAGTGCCCGTCAGCATTGAGAAACGCCGCCTCGCCCGTCTCCAGCACGACCGCCGCAACCCCGACCTTACCCTTTGCCGCAGCCGCGATCTCATTGATCTGCTTTTCAAGCTCAGCGTCCGGTTTGTATTCCATCCTAGGCAAAGGCGTCGCATGCGGCGGAGGCTCCGGCGTCGGAAACCCATCCGGCATCTCGACCTTATATGCACAGCCAAAAGTTAGAGCCGCAACAACCAGTAATATCGTTGTAGTTGTTTTTCGCATCACGCCCCTAGCGTAACGAACTTGCCTGAGGATTTAAATACCCAAATGCGGAGACTTACCGAGTACCGACTAAAGCAAAATACCTTCGATGCCGCATGGGATCGAGTACGCGCTGTTGCCTGTCGCGACGATCATGTCGCCTTTGCGGGTGAAACAGAGGCCGACAACGCTGTTGCCGGCGACGAGGTGTTCGGCGGTTTCGCCGTCCGCAGATATTTTGACGATGCCGTGACGGCCTTCGTAACACGCAGCAACATAAAGGTTTCCGGCTTTGTCGAACGCAAGACCCTGTGGACGCCCGAGACCACGAAAAAATGCTTCGTCAAAACCTTCGTTATCGACAACATGCACCGCGTCGTGGCTTGCGAGGCCGGGCGCCGTGACAAACAGCCTCCCGTCCGGACCAAACGCCATATGATACGCCGCCACTGACGGGTCCATCACGGTAAATGTTTCGACTTCGGCATAATCCCGCACGCGATAGATCGTTCCCGACCGATCACCGATATACATCAGCCCCGCCGTGTCAAAACAAAGCCCCGTCGCGATACCGAGCCCGGTCGCATAGACAGAGCTCGTGCCGTCACGCCCGACCGAATAAACCTCGCCCTGAGCACGATTCGTCACAAACATTTGGCCATCGCGGTCAAACGCGATGCCGGTCGGATTGAGTATTGCCTCGGGCATCTCGTCGAGATAACCGTCCGGTTCGAGCCGAAAAAGCGTCGCTTCCAAATGCTGTCCACGAGAGCCCGAACGCGTCAAAACAAGGGCGTCGTCAGACGGATCTATCGCCGGGTTTGCGACGATATGCATCCCATCCGTCAGCAGTTTGCCGACGACGATCGGAAACATATCGCTGCGGGCTCCGTTGTTTTCTAGATGGATCTGCGTCCGGCCTTCGCCGTCGCCATCCGGCACGATCGCCAATATCCGGGTGGACGAAGCAGCGACGACGCGGCATTGCTCTTCGCCAATAAAAACGCCCCAACCCGAGCCGAACCGCGCGTCAAAACCCTCACACTCGACGGCGATCTCACCGCCGGGTATAGCAAATTTGGGTTCGACCCGCGTTATTTTTCCTGCTTGGCTCATTTGAAATTTTGATTTTACGCTGTCGCGGCGATCATGTCGAACCCGCGTTTTCACGGCAAAAAATTGATTGACCTCGGCGTTTGATAAGCGTTAAACTTGATACAGACGGTATTATCTGTCGCGGCCCGCCTGTTACGGCTATCCATCCCACTGCTTCTCACGTTTTATTATGGCGACCAGAATCGACGATCTTTTGCGAATGGCTATGAGCTTCGGAGCATCCGACCTGCACTTGCGGGCCGGCTCGTACCCCGTTATCCGCGTGACGGGCGAACTAAAGCCGCTGTCGGGCGTCAACCGCCTGTCGCAGGACGAGACTCTGGAAATGGCGTTCTCGATGATGTCGAACCGCCAAAAGCAGCATTTCAAAGAGGCTTACGAAGTCGATATCGGCTACGGCGTGTCGGGATTGGGACGTTTTCGCATCAATATTTTTCAACAGCGCAACTCGATCGGCATCGTCGCCCGCGTCATTTCCGACACGGTCAAATCGTTTGCCGAACTCGGCTTGCCGCCGATCCTAAACACCGTCGCCGAGGAACGCCGCGGCCTGATCCTCGTCACCGGAACAACAGGTTCGGGTAAATCGACCAC
>JBEBGA010000636.1:0-1164 GCA_040081695.1 Pyrinomonadaceae bacterium | reverse complement strand
TTCGACGGCCGAGAGCATTGCGTCGGCTTCGCCGGGGTTGTCCATTTTGACCTTGACCATCCAGCCGGTGGTGTAAGGTTCGTTGTTGACTGCCTCGGGCGTGTCGTTGAGGCCATCGTTGACCTCGGTGATCTCGCCGCCGACTGGCATAAAAATCTCCGAAACGGCCTTAACCGATTCGACCGAGCCAAACGCCTCGTGCGTCGCAAATTTATCACCGCTCCGCGGCATATCAATATAAACAACATCACCCAACGAATGCTGTGCATAATCGGTGATCCCGACCGTCGCAATATCGCCATCCACGGCGACCCATTCATGGTCTTTGCTGTAACGTAGGTTTTCTGGAATGTTTGACATAGTTTATTTATGAGCGAAATGGATCGACGATTCTAAGCTGATCGTTTACCAGAAGGCCATCCTGCATATCCTGTGAAGAGAACAAATCAGCTCCGGCGAAAAGTGCCGCTGATATCATAAGTCCGTCCCAAAAGGAAAACGGATATTTCGTACGCAACTCCGACGCACTAACGAGAATTCTCTTATTCACGCTTATCACTTCGTAGCAATCATAAAATGAAACTATGAGGCTCGAAAGTTGGGCTTTATTGAAACCAGCCTTTCTTTTGAGGTTAAAGCAAAGTTCATTATAATAACCTGAGTGCTGACACAAATTCGATTCCCGGAGTCCTTTATCAGCGTGTCCGCGACCTTCCTGTGATTAACGTCCTGTTCCGAAAAGGCATAATACCAAACATTTGTGTCGGCAAAACTTTTAACGAAGTCGTTCTTCATAGATCTCTTCGCGGGTCACTGGCGGACCATCGAACCTAATGGGATTCTTCATAAGGTAATCGATATAGTTCTCAACTAATTCGCCTTCGCGACCGTTTTCCGAAGTAACCTCGACGTCCACCGCGACATTGTCTCCAAGTTCAGAGCGTAAATCTTCCGGAACTATGATCGCTCCGTTTCGAATTTCCGAATGAAATCGAACCGTCATTACTTCTCCCTCTTATAAAACGGCGTCGGCACGACCACCGCCGCAAGATGTTTGCCTCTGACATCAATTCTAATTTCTTGTCCGACATTTGCAAAGTCAGGCGGCAAAAACGCGAGGCCGATGTTCTTTTTTAGGAAAGGTGCGGGCGAACCTGACGTTAC
>JBEBGA010000635.1:0-1166 GCA_040081695.1 Pyrinomonadaceae bacterium | reverse complement strand
ACCGACACATTTACCTGGGCTTTTACGGGGATGCGGCGCTCGTCTTCGGTAACCCAGATCACCAATTTGCCCTTTTCCTCGATCAGACGCCCGGGGCCAAAAATGTCCGGTTCAACGCGAAAGCACCATAGCTTCCCAATATCAGTTTTGACCAGCTCACGCCTTGTGACTGCGAGCGGCACCCGATAAACAATGCCGGACTCGCTCAGCGGTATCTCAGATCGTCTGCCAACCTCACGGGGTAGCAGCCGCATAGCGAATACAGCCGACGAGATATCATTCATCGTCTCGTCGATGTCCGACGCGATGCGGCGAGGCGGTCGATTAGGGTCTTTGGGGTCGGTCTCGACGTATGTGACACGTTTTTGACCGTAATCAAAAATGGCCTCGCCATCGCGAACACGCTCTTTTTGCACGTCGTGCTTGACCGTTTTGAGGATCTTAAATCCGTTTAGATCAACGGTCGAAACGTAGTTCTGCACAAAGCTATACGAGAACATTTTGGCAAGCGTGCCTTTTGAAGTTGCATCGCCCTTAATAATGAGGTCGTTTCCGTTAGGGGCGAGGGACGTCTGAATTTTTAATTCGGCGATCGAAAAGCTAATAATTTTGCTGTATTTTGCCTCGTATTCGCCCGATTCACCCGCAAATTTCTTACCGGGAAATTCTTTTGTCTCAGGCTGGGCAAACTGAACCGTCACGGCCGCCAAAACGAACGTTGCGAGCATTAAGAGTTTTTGGAAAATGGCTTTCATCAGATCAACCAAAGAAAATAAGCCTGAAAGTATGATTTGGCTGCCAAGGCGGCTATTGCCAGTCCGGCTCCGAGAGCCGCGCGATACTCGCGATACTGTAAGTATAGCTGAAAATCGAATTTCTGTTCGGATTTCTTCCACGGCGTCGGACGGGGGATGAACATCGGAACATTTTGCTCATATTCGTCAAAATCCGCACCAAAGATGGCGCGTATATCATCTACTTCGACGCGCATAACCGGCAAATAGATGCCGAGAAACAGAGCAATAAATATCAGGGCCAACCACCAGACACCGGACGCTGATGTAAACCCAAGGCCGAGAATAAAACTGCCGACGTAAAGCGGATTTCGCGTGTAAGCATAAGGGCCGGAAACGGCCAGCACGCTGGCCTTGCGGATGTGGCCGGAC
>JBEBGA010000247.1:0-4881 GCA_040081695.1 Pyrinomonadaceae bacterium | reverse complement strand
TCTGAAAGGCGATGCAGTCAACGCGGATCTTTTTGCAGATAGAAAGCTGAAATACGCCGTCGTCAATGGCAATGGTTTTGTTCGTCAGACGACACCGGAACGAACTACGTCAGTCAGCGCACCGAATTTAAACGTAACATTTAACGATCAGCGTCAGCTTTCTACGGCAAATACAGTTGGTCAAAGCATCGCTCAGGTCGTGCCGAACCAAGTCGGAGATTATTCGCTGATCACAATGAGTGCACCTCATGCGATAAGGGTTTTGTTCAAGGGCGAAGGTCTGATTGAAAAAATGCAGACCGATGGGCGCACGACGATCCAGATGGACGTGCCAAACCGCGACGCTGACGCTGCGAATAAACGTGTAACTGCCGACACTGTCAATACCATCTTTAACGCCAGCGGCAAGGACATCCAGCGTGCCGAAGCGGTCGGGAATGCCGAGCTTTTTGTTGAGCCGTTGCGGGCGGCTCCTGATAACTACAAAACTACGGTCAACGCACCGAGATTTGATTGTGAATTTTTCCCAACAGGAAACAACGCAAAAAGTTGTGTCGGCAGGAAAAAAACCAAAACTGTTCGAGTGCCGACCGTTGCCAGTAAAGATCGTGGGACACAGACCCTGTTAGCGGATCAACTAACGGCAAGTTTTAATGAACAATCTAAAGACGTTGAACGTTTTGATGCCTACGGCAACACAAAGTTTACCGAACTAGACCGCAACGCCATCGCCGGTCAGATGACATTTACCAGAGCGGACGAGATCTTGCGGATTCGCGGCGGTGAACCGACTGTTTGGGATGCACGGGCTCGAGCAAAGGCCCGTGAGATCGATTGGAACACTAGATCTCGCAAATCATATCTGCGCGGCAACGTTAGCACGACATATTACAGCCGTAAACAAATGGCTGATGCTGCACCGTTTGCGGCATCGGATAAGCCTGTTTTTCTTACATCGGACAATGCTGAGCTTGATCAGGCGACTGAGGCCGCGGTTTATACCGGAAACGTTCGAGGTTGGCAGGAAAACAACTATGTGCGGGGCGACCGGTTTGTCATTCAACAGCCTGAGGGCAAATTTACCGCCGAGGGCAATGTGCAGAGCGCGATCTACAACGTAAAACAAAAGCTCAAGGGTAAGGAAAGCACAGTTCCGGTATTTGTATCGTCACGTGTGATGGCGTACGAGCGTGATAAACGGCTCATTCAGTATCGTGACAATGTCGACATTCGGCAGGGCACTGACCGTATAACGTCAGGCTTTGCCGAAGTTTATTTGAGCGAAAGTAACGAGGTTTCAAAGACCATCGCCGAAAATTCCGTTGTCATCACACAACCCGGACGCCGTGCGGCAGGAAATTGGGTACAATATACGGCAGGCGATGAGACGGCGATAATTCGCGGCAATCCGGCATCGATCAACGATTCGGTAAATGGTTCGTCACAGGCGGCAGAATTTACCTATATGATGCGTGAAAATCGTTTCATCAGCGAGGGTAGAACTAAACAGAACGGTTCGGGCCGCATACGTTCGACCTACAAGGTCAGTCCGGATAAATAGTTAATGTCAGATACCAGTAATACAAACGGACATCTCACAGATAGTGGTGTGCTAACTGGCACAGGTTTACAGAAAACCTACGGCCGCCGCCGCGTTGTCGATGATGTGACAGTTAACGTGCATAAGGGCGAGGTTGTCGGATTGCTTGGCGCAAACGGTGCCGGCAAAACGACGACATTTTATATGCTCGTCGGGCTTGAGCAGACCGAGAGCGGCGGCATCACCCTAAATGGCCAGAATGTCACCCGTTTACCGGTTTATCTGCGTGCTCGTCTCGGTCTGGGTTATCTGCCGCAGGAGCCATCGATCTTTCGTAAACTAACGGCGGAGCAAAATATCCTAGCGGTGCTTGAAACGATGAAAATGGCTCGTGATCAGCGTTTCGCACGGCTTGATGAGCTACTAAATGAATTTGGCGTCGATCATGTTCGCAAGGTTCGCGGTGATGCGCTTTCAGGCGGCGAACGCCGCCGAGTTGAGATCGCGCGCTGTTTGGCGACCGAGCCTGAGTTTATCTTACTTGATGAGCCATTTGCAGGTATCGATCCACTCGCGATCGATGACATCCGCGAGATCATTCTTTATCTCAAAAAGCAGGGGATCGGCATCCTTATAACTGACCACAATGTCCGCGAAACTCTCGGAATCACCGACCGGGCATACATTATGTCCGATGGCAAAATACTCCGATCGGGTAGCCCTGACGAGTTGGTTAATGACCCGGACGTTCGCCGTCTGTATCTCGGTGAAAGATTTGCACTTTAACCCGCAACAAATTTTCCTTTTTCCATAATTAGTTTGTATAATCCTACTTAGGAACGGTATTTGCTTGACTCGGTCCACCACTCCCCTTGACGGTCGCTCAAATCGGGTATGTCATCCTTACGGCTTAATCACCAACTTCAGCAAAAAATGATCCTTACGCCGCAGTTGCGGCAAAGGATCGAGATGTTGCAGATGACCTCGCTTGAGTTGGCAGAGCTGGTCGAGCAGGAAATGGTTACCAATCCTGTGCTCGAAGAGGTCCAACCCGGCGACGAGATGCAGGAGATCGCCGATAATATCCTTGATCAAAACTCCGACGGACATGATGCGGAGTTTGAAAATAGCAATGACCCGACATCTGACACGATGATCGAAGTCGGTCAATCGATGGCCGAGTATGAGGCGTTTGACGCTGGTGCTCCGTCGGAAAATGGATTTGATTCGACGGTTGTTGGCGACACCGACGCCGGCGAAGAGGTACACACGGAAAACTCCGACTCTTTTGATGAGATTGATTACGGTCGTGAGTTTCAGGATTATCTCGACCCCGGATACAAAACGCAGGAAATTGAATACAAAGACGACGCTCCTAGTTTTGAGCAGTTTCTGACACATTCACCTAGCTTAAGCGAGCATCTCGAATGGCAACTAAATATGCTCGATCTCAGTGCTCGTCACGAAGAGGCAGCGGCTCAGATCATTGGCAACCTTGACGAAGACGGTCGACTGACCACATCCATCGAGGAAATCGGTCGTTCAAGCCGATGCTCTGAAGAGATCGCTGAAGAAGCCCGGCAATCGGTGATGCAGCTCGATCCGGTTGGATGTGGTTCATTTGACGTAAAAGAATGTCTTGCTGCTCAGCTTAAAGCCAACGGCGAAAGTGAAGACGCCCTTGCGGCTCGGCTTGTCCGTGACCATCTCGAAGATCTGCTGCCGCACCGATTGCAGCATCTTGCCAAAGCGACCGGCGTTAACATCCACGTCCTTGACGAAGAGATCGCAAAGATCCGTAAGCTCGACCCGTATCCGGGGCGTCGATACGCGTCGGACGAGGCGGCATATGTCGCCCCTGAGGTCTATATCGAAAGGCTTGATGATGACTATGTTGTTTATTTCGTCGATGACGGCAGCCCTCGTCTTCGGATCAGCCCGACATATCACAAATTGCTCGATCAGACTGAAACCACGAAGGAAACCAAGGATTTTATTAAGGACAAGGTCCGCTCGGCGATCGATCTGCTTCGTAATATCGAACATCGAAGACAGACCATTTATCGAGTTGTTGAGTGCATTGTTTCGCGTCAGCGTTTGTTCCTCGACCACGGCGTTGAGCACATAAAACCGATGATGCTAAAAGATGTCGCCGAGGATATCGGCATGCATTTATCGACCATCTCGCGTGTGGTCAACCGCAAATACGCCCACACACCGCAGGGCGTGATCGAGCTCCGCCGCTTTTTTAGCGAGGGAATGATGAACGAGGACGGCGAAGAGGTATCAACTCGAATCCTCAAGTTAAAGATCAAGAAAATGATCGAAGAAGAAGATACCAAAAGGCCGCTGACGGACGACGAGATCGCGAAAATACTCGGTAAAGACGGCGTAAAATTGTCGCGTAGAACGGTTGCAAAATATCGTGACCAACTAAATATTGCAGGTTCCAGAGAGAGAAAAACGGTGATCTAGTTAATTACATAAAAGGGGAATAATAATGAACATCGAATTTACAGGCAGACACATTGACGTTACACCGGCGATCAAATCGCATGTCGAGGATCAGTTTCAAAAGATCCGACACCTTTTTGACGGCAAACCGGTCAAAGCACACGTAATCATCGAGGTCGAACGAGGTATGCACCGCTCTGAAGTCGTAATGAATTGGCGCAATGAGGTGATCACCGCTGAAACAAGCGGTTCTGATATGTATCAATCGCTCTCGCAAACTATCGAAAAGATAGAGAAACGTGCGAGAAAACTGAAAGACAAGGTAATCGATAAAGCCCATCGGGCAACGAGTACGTCCGCTACAAGCATGGCGATGGAGCCGGCAGACGAACCAGCGTAAAATATGGCCAAAAAGACGCAGAATAAACATGATCTACCGGGATTGGTTATTATCACGGGCCTCAGCGGTTCGGGTATGAGCTCGGCGACGGATTCGCTTGAGGATCTTGGGTATTTTTGTGTTGATAACCTGCCGTTGACGATGCTCTCAACTTTTGGGCGGCTGCTGGTGCCCAACGACCGTCGGAATCCCTCGATCGAGAAGGCGGCGCTCGTGATCAATATTCGCGAACGTCAATTCCTGTCTGAATTTCCGGGCGAGTTAAAAAAGCTTGCAAAACGCAATTTGGCTCCATTTGTTGTATTTTTCGAGGCCTCAGATGACGTTCTTCAGCGGAGGTTTTCCGAAACTCGTCGGCCCCATCCTGCCGATAGCGGAAAGGGGTTGTTGAACGCAATTCGTGGTGAACGCCGGGCGTTGCGGGAGATTCGCAAGCTCGCCGATCTGATAATCGATACCTCTGAGCATACTGTTCACACCTTGCGAC
>JBEBGA010000634.1:0-1169 GCA_040081695.1 Pyrinomonadaceae bacterium | reverse complement strand
ACCTTGTTCGACGCCACCGGATTATGCGTCAAAAGAGGAATATAAAGATAAATTTGGTGCCTTGTTGACGGCAAAGCGGTCGCTTGTCTCGGATCTGGTAAAAATGCCGGCTCGCCGTGTCTTTGAGATCGACCGTGAGGTGGCAAACAAGGGCGAGTATCAAATGCTATGGAGCCATTTTGCTACTACCGAGGCAATGCGAGACCGGTTCGAAGGAACCTTTATCTGGGACGCATTCGCCATTGGCCGGTTCCCATTGATCCGCGAAGAAGTACAGCAATATGACCTGATCGAATGGACGCACGCAAAGCTGGCAAATGTGGCGGTATTTTATTTTCTTCCACGCGAGGAAAAACGGGCGTTGATGGATTCGGTAAGGGTGAGGTTCACTGACGAGATAGAGCGACTCGCGGCCAAGATCATATCAGATCATGGCAGATTCAACGCGATCCACCTACGGCTGGGTGATTTTTTGACGAACTATGCGGCGGACAATTATTCGGTCAACGAGGAGCGGTTTCGCAAGTATGTGCGAGCGACGTTTCCGGATGACAGTTTACCCATAATGATCGCGACGGACGGGCTGCAGGAAAAAGAAATGTTTGCCAAGATGTTTGCCGGATACAGGCTTGTTTTTATCGACGATATGATCTTTGACGACTATCGGGATGATTTTGGCGGGCTCGAATTTACTGATTTCAATGTCGTTACCATCTTGAACGAGCTTATATGTGCGGCGTCGGATACGTTTATTGGAACGTATCGAAGCACTTTTACCGGGATCATTCACCGATTGAGGCAGGAGCGATACGGCAAAACGGACTTTAATTTTTTCCCCGACGAAAAAGTGGCAACTCTGCTGGACGACCAGATCCGGATCGCGCCGGATTTGTCAGGATTTTTTGATTGGAATCGGTATTCAGTATTTTCGCAGGAGCATCTCGACATTGCGTGGATGCGCGAGTGGGATCATGCGCGGACAATGATCGATCTGTAGATCAGGATTTCATCCCGGGCAGCAGCTCAAGGTTTCCCATCTCACGGTTAAATGCATCGAGGGCACCAACCTCGTCAGCGGTCGCGTCGAGCATCTGTTTGGTCATCGCGATCGAATCTGACAACTGCTCAAAATCGAGCAGTGAGAATTTCTCCGGCGTTGAGATCGTGAC
>JBEBGA010000246.1:0-4902 GCA_040081695.1 Pyrinomonadaceae bacterium | reverse complement strand
CATCGGGGCTGCATTTGCGATCGTTCCGGCGATCATATTTTCCTTAAAAGGCGAGCAGACCCGGATCGTTATTGTTGACCCGACAAACAAGATCTTGCCTCGGCTAAAGGAAAATCTTTCGGCGGAGCGGATCGCGGCAAAGGCCGAGGAAGCTCTAAAGGAATCGTATGGTGAGCCGAATGTCGCGCAGCGGGATCAAATGAAACAGAGCGCAGCGATGCTTGCGTCGGGCTTTGCATTTATCGAGTATAACGCCGCCGGCAAAGAGGCTCTCCATATTCGGCAAGAACTTAACGCGATGGCGACCGGCGATGAGATCGACGCGTATTTGCTGATCCCGCCGGATATAACTGCACGCGACGCAAAATTTGAGTTTCGCTCACGAAAAGCGGGTGATTTTGTCGCAAACGACACGCTGCGGGATGCTGTAAACCAAGCCGTGCGCTCTGAGCGGCTGGCGACTGCAAATATTAGTGAAAAACTGGTGGCGGACCTAAGCCGCAACGTTGCTTTTGAGTCGAAATCGATCAATGAAAAAGGTGAGGAAAAAGACAGCGAGGCACTTTTTATCGCTTCGCTCGTGATCGGCATGATGATCTATATCACGCTGACGATCTATGGCCAGGTCATTATGGGAGCGGTCGTTGAGGAAAAAGAAACGCGTATCGCCGAGATATTATTTTCGTCCGCACGCCCTTTTTCATTGCTGTTTGGCAAGTTGGTCGGCGTCGGTTTGGCGGGCCTGACACAGCTCGCGATCTGGGTCGCATCGCTAGCTGCGATCATTGTTTTTCTATCGACTCAAGGCGACATGGGTACGGTGATCGCGTCGCTGCCGCACATTTCGCCGTTGATGGTGGTCTATTTCTTTGCGTATTTTATCGTCGGATATTTTATCTACGCGTCGATGTTTGCCCTAATCGGCTCTATGGTCACAACCGTGCAAGAAGGCGGACAATTTGCCTTTCCGCCCATCATGATCATGCTCATCGGATTTTATTTTTGCTTTGCAGTGATACGCGATCCAAATTCGAGTCTGTCATTTTGGGTGTCGATCTCTCCATTTTTTGCCCCGCTGACGATGCCGGTACGAATACTCGCCGAGACGCCGCCGTTGTGGGAAATACTGTTGTCGATCGGGCTTAATGTGATCACGATCGCCGGACTCGTCTGGCTCGCGTCACGTGTTTACCGAATCGGGATGCTGATGTACGGAAAACGGGCGACGATCCCAGAAGTTCTAAAATGGATCAGACAAGCGTAACCCAAATGCAAAATTCAAAATGTAGAATGCAAAATTGGTTATTAATGCTGGCTGCTGTTTTTTTGATGGCATGCGGTCCCTCTCCGAATACAAACACAAAACCAAAACCCGTGTCGCCGACGCCGATTCCTCCAGAAGCGGAGCGTGTCCAAAAGGCGACGAACGTCAGTTTTTCGACGTACTCAAAGGAGTGGCCGGTAGGATGGCAATGGATCGACCCGGACGAGAAATACAACCCGACACCAAAGGACGTCATGAGCGGCGTTCTGCGAATAAAAGTCCCAACACAAAAAGACCTCTATGGTGAAAATCAAAACGCTCCACGCTATGTAAAGCCGATCTCCGGTGATTTTCAGATCGAGACGCGCGTAAAATTTCTGCCCAAAGAGAATTACCAGGGTGCGGGCCTGCTGATCTATCACGACGCCAATAATTACCTCCGTTTTGAGCGTGCGTATGGCGGAGTTGGCGGCGGTGGTGAGGGCATTCGCATCGACGTTCGTAGCGGCGACGAATATAAACCATTGGTCACGCCTGACGCGATACAGACCGATGTCGACGAAGTCGAGCTAAAGATCGTCCGCACGGGCCGCGTTTTTACAGCCTATTGGCGTATTGACGAAGAGTCCGAATGGCGAACAGCAGGCGAACATGAATCTACGTTCCCCGACACGATCCTTGCCGGGCTCATTGCATGCAACACCGCCCGCGAGATCACTGCCGAGTTTGCGTATATACGTTTGCTGCCAATAACAAAGAAAGCTGAATGACCCGCAGCTTGTTGCGGAACATCTCTTGTAGTAAAACGTAAGATTAGGTGACAGCAGTTTAATTCGGAAAAGGAGAAACAATATGCTTCATATAATTGGTCAACTTATTGTAGGTTTAATAATCGGTGTGATCGCCCGCTTTCTAATTCCCGGAAAAGAGCCGATTGCGGCAGGCGTAATGGGATGGCTCGTAACTGCAGGCGTCGGAATGGGCGGATCACTGTTGGGTACTTTTGTCGGCAGGACGATATGGAAAGATCAGGGTTACAAAGCCGGCTGGATCCTCTCGATCCTCGGAGCAATCGGCCTGTTGTTGCTTATCAGATTTTTGTTCTAGTCTGATTGGCTTTTCAGACAAAAGTGCGGCAAGGGCGTTACGTCCGGCCGCACTTTTCTATTTATCGGCAGACAAAGCGAATAAATAGGTTTACGCGTTTTTGCTAATGCCCTAAAATTATTGAACTATGCCCAGATCTCTGATGCTCAGCCTCGACGGTGAGGACTTTGAGGTACTACTGAAAAAGATCGCCCGCGAAGACCTGTATGGCTCCGTGGCGATCGAGGCGTTTGATGAGAAAGGCAATCCGGCGCAGCTGCTTGTACTTGCATCCGACGGCAAGACCTTGCTTGACAAGGGCGGCACTGCGCTTGCGACTGTCGATCAAAAGGGCAACTCCGTCGAGCGCAATACGCTAAAACCCGTAAACACCGATGGCGAACCGATCGAGCCGGTCGAAGCTTCGTTTGGCAAGAGCAACAAGCTAAAGGTCGCCGACATCGACGATTATCTGTCTCAGGTCGTCAAATCCATCTACATTCTCGATCCGGTCGAGGACGGCGATATCAGGTTCTTGCTCGACCATCTCGCGTCCGGGCTGATCTACTCGTTCCCGTTTAGCTATCGCGGCGGGACGGAATTCGACAATGCGTTCGTCATCGGCAACAAAGACGACGCGTTCATGATCATCGGCAAAGAAGCGAGGTTCAAATTTGCAAAACTCAACCAGGCCGCTCAGCTTGATGCACTGGAAGAAGAAGATATCTCAGGCGACGATATCGATTTTGATCTGTTGTAACGTATGGCAATAAATATCTCAAATCCAAAGAACCGCGATGCCGTCGTTGCATTTGAGGCCGTCGGGCCGATCCGCAATGTGCATTTTGTCGATCCTAAAGGCAATCCGGTCGAAACGCGTAAACTGCTCAAAACCGACATCGAGCACGATCTTGACGCCTTGCTCAAAAAACGCAAAACACTCGCCGCCGTCGCCAAAGCTCTTGTAAAAGAAGACCCCGAGATCGATATGAACGAATTTGGGATGTATCTGACCGATACGTCCAAAGTTTACGTCTCGAAAAAAGGCATCATCCATCTCGTCGATGAGGTCGAGGTCGTGTCCAGACCCGACGGCACGCTTCGCGAACGCCGCACGCGTAAAAAGGAACCGCAAAATATCAACACCGACATACCGCTTCGCTGGACCGGTAAATTTATAAAGAAAGAAGAGGCCGCACATCGTTTTGTTTTTACTCACAAACGCCAGCTTATTCACGTCAACGGACTGACGTTTGATTTTCTTTACGACATGGCAAAAGAGTTGCACGAACGCAATTCTTTCCTTATCGTTCGCGGCGGCGAAAAAGGCGACCGTCCGATCGTAATGCATCGCGGCGGGCTGCAATACAACGCTTTTCTCGAAGGCCGGATCAAAGGTGACGAATATCTCCTGATCCTCCAGCTTTCAAATATTGAGCTAAAACGGCCGAAGGAGATCGCGCGTGAATCTTGATTTCGACGAGAAAAATCTAAACAAGAAAAAGGGCGATTACGGCTTTGGCGAGGTGATCTATTTGGCCGACCCGTCGCTGCATGCCAAAACGTCGGATTACAAACGCGAGCTTAGCACCAAGATGCACGCCGTATCGGCGCAGGACATCGCACGCATTCATGCAGCCCGCGGCTATCTGGCGACGCGTAAATACGACGGCGAATTTTGCCTGATATTTTTTAACGGTAAAAAGCTAATATCGGTAAATCCCGGCGGCACGGTGCGAATCGGCCTGCCCGCTTTTGAGGAAACTGAAAAGCTGCTCAAAGCCGCAAAGGTCGATTCGTGTATCCTCGCAGGTGAAATATATCTTCAAGCTGAAAATTTCAAAGGGCTTCGTATCCACCGCGTTGTGGGCACTTTGCGTAATCCCGATTCGGTAGATGATATGAAACGGCTCGGCCTTGCCGTTTTTGATCTCGTCGAGCTTGACGGCAAAAAGCCTGAAACGCTCAAAAAGAAATTTTCTCTGCTCGACAAATGGTTTAGTAAAGGCAAGCTCGTCATCCCGGTCGAGCATGTTCTGACAAAGAAAACCGACGAGATCTTGACGCTGTTTGCCGACTGGGTCATCGACAAAGGTTCTGAGGGCATCGTGCTCCAGCACGACACGGCGAACTGGTACAAGGTCAAAAGCAAACACAGCCTCGATGTCGCCGTCATCGGCTACAGCGAGGGCAGCGACGAGCGAAAGGGGATGCTCCACGACCTGCTTGTCGCGGTTAAACGCAACGACGGGACATTTCAGGAATTGACGCGTGTCGGTGGCGGGTTTACCGACGAAGACCGCAAGACCATCGCCGCCGAGATGAAAAAGCGTGTCGTGCCGTCCGATTACGTCGCGGTCAACAACGATTACGTCGCCTACGAAATGATCAAGCCCGGCCCGGTCATCGAGATCTCGTGCCTCGACCTGATCACCGAAAGTTCACGCGGCGGCCCGATTAACCGCATGGTCTTAAAATGGGATGGCAGACGCTACAATGCGATGTCGCGAATGCCGCTGGTGAGCGTGATCTCGCCGCAATACATCCGCACC
>JBEBGA010000633.1:0-1173 GCA_040081695.1 Pyrinomonadaceae bacterium | reverse complement strand
GTTGTGGTTTATGTCGGCTTTGACGACGGCAGCGATCTGGGGATGAAAGGTGCCGATTCTGCGATGCCGATCTGGGCCGATTTTATGAAAGAGGCTCTCGCTGCACATCCCGAATGGAACGGCGACTGGACGATGCCCGCCGGTATCCGCAAAGCCGAGATCGACATCCGCAACGGTGCGCTCATCCGCGAGCTCGATACCCTCGGTGACGCAAGTCCCACGCCAACGCCCATCTCGACGCCTGTCACGCCCAAGGGCGAACCGACGCCATACACCGAAGAGCTACCGCCCGTCCCTGAGCCTGAGATCTACGTGACAAACGTACCGGCTGAGTTTCGCCGCATCGAGATATTCATAACCGGCACGGTCCCAAACCGCTCGATCCTGCCGATGGATGACGGCATCCCCGATGACACGCCGCCCGATAAAACACCGACCGCGACGCCCGTCAACCAAACCTGGCAAGACGGCACCGAACCACCGAGCGGAGCCGCGCCTTCGGGACAATCCCGCGCCCCCGCTGAGAGTAGCGCCAATATGACGATCATGGTTTGTCCCGTAAGCGGAATGCGAGCAACGGTAAATTGCCCCGACAAACAGGCAAAGACCTTTAAGTCAGGATCGGAACCAAAAGATTTTTGTACATTTCACCGCTAGGCTGCGTTTTTCTGGTCCGGTTCGGACCAGGTGGACCAAAGTGGACCAAGGGTGGACCAAATCGGAAAAATAGTACAAAGCCGGAAAAATACGTCAAAAGGCTTCGCACATAGCGAGGCCTTTTTGTTTGTGATCGAGCCGAGTAGCTTTTAAATTTATTACAAGTTGTGCGAGTATGTTTTCGGCAAGAAACTCGGTCTTTAATCAACAACAGACCGGAGGCTTTTTGTACAAAATATATTTTGAGGCTGATCGACGATGATGACCAAACGAAAACTGATATCGAGGGCAACAGACAGTTTTGTTGAGATAACTTGTTACTACTTAATTGTCCTTGCAGCATCGGCTGGCCTTTTTGGGTACTTTGAAGAGAAACCGTTGTTCGAATCATTTTGGTGGGCTTGTGTTACAGGATTGACGATCGGATACGGCGACCTTTACCCGGTGACCGTAGGCGGTAAGGTCGTAGCTATTGCTTTGATGCATATCGTCCCGCTCATTATCATTCCCCTGATC
>JBEBGA010000245.1:0-4916 GCA_040081695.1 Pyrinomonadaceae bacterium | reverse complement strand
ACGATATTGATGGCCCAGGCATATCCAAATTCGACGTTTGTCGGTTTTGATTGCCATGACAAATCGATCGAAGCCGCACGAACCAAGGCAGACGAAGGCGGTGTTAGCGACCGCGTCAGGTTTGAGGTTGCTAGTGCAAAAGATTTTCCGGGCGACGGATATGATCTGGTGACATTTTTTGACTGTCTGCCCGACATGGGCGATCCCGTAGGAGCAGCAAAGCACGTACGTCAGACGTTGAATGAAAACGGCTCGTGGCTGATCGTCGAACCTTTTGCTAACGACAAAGCGGAGGACAATCACAATCCGGTCGGACGTGTGTTTTATTCGGCATCGACGCTGATCTGCACGCCCGCATCTCGCTCGCAGGAAGTCGGGCTGGCACTTGGGGCACAAGCAGGCGAAGCCCGTTTGAAATCGGTTGCGACCGAAGGAGGTTTTACCCAATTTCGACGGGCGAACGAAACGCCGTTCAATCTCGTGCTGGAAGCGAGGGCGTAACCGTTAGAGCGAGGAAAGTTTCTCGACCGTTCTCCAATTGCGTCCCGTAACCGCGACTTTTAGTTTCTTTTCGATAAAACTTTTGCCGAGTATGCTGTCGATGACGCCCATCGGCAGGTGACAGTAGATCTCACGGCCGATGACGGAAAAGCGTTCGTCCGCTGGTGCGGCTTCGAGCAACTGAGCAGTCTTTTCCGGCGGCATCTCTTCTCTTAGAAATAAGACGTGCATTTCCTTATGGCTTTCAAACTGCCCGTCGTAAGGGTTGTTTGAAAGTATCCCGTTGATCGCATCACGGTCGCGGACCATGACGGGGACGGTTTTTTCAAATTCGCTGAGGATAGCATTTTCGATCTTTGCGACAAGTTTTTCCTCGGCCGTCTTTTTGGCGTCAAAGCCGATATTTCCACTGTTGATATACGTAACGACATTCTCAAAGCCGAGTCTTTCGAACACGGCTCTGAGTTCTGTCATCTTTATCATTGTGTTGCCGCCGACATTAATGCCGCGGAGCAGGGCAATACATCTCATAAGAATTTTGGCCACGAAACACACGAAACACACGAAAACGGTTTTCTTATTTTCGTGCCTTTCGTGTATTTCGTGGGCAGATCTGCTTACGCATTTTGCATATCAATAACGAACCTATACCTTACGTCAGATTTGACCGTGCGGTCGTATGCGGTCTCGATATAGTCGGGCTTGATGATCTCGACCTCAGATTTGACGCCGTGCTCAGCGCAGAAATCGAGCATCTCTTGTGTTTCAGGAATACCGCCGATCAGCGAGCCGGCGATAGATTTATTGCCAAAGATCAGCCCGAACGAATGCACGCTGTTCGGACTTGGCGGCACGCCGATCACGACCAGTGTTCCCCGAACGCCGAGCATAGCGATGTAGGGATTGATGTCGTGATCCGCCGAAACCGTATCTAGAATGATGTCGAATGTTCCGGCAAGCGGTTCGAGGTTGGCAGGGTCTTTTGTGACGACGAAATGATGTGCACCCAGCCCCGTAGCGTCCGCCTCTTTGGATGGAGAGGTGCTAAAGACGGTGACCTCGGCTCCCATCGCGGCCGCGAGTTTTACGCCCATGTGCCCAAGTCCGCCAAGTCCCACGATCCCGACCTTTTTCCCGGGTCCTGCTCCAAATCGGCGAAGAGGCGAATATGTCGTGATCCCGGCGCACATTAGCGGAGCCACACCGGCAAGATCCCCAACAGCGTCGCTGACCTTTAACGCGTAACCCTCGTCGATCACATACTTGTCCGAATAACCGCCGTAGGTAGGCGTAACGCGGTCCATGTAGGTGCCCGAGTAGGTGTAGGCGGCCATCTTTTGGCAAAACTGTTGAAAGCCCTCCACGCAAGGCTTGCACTCGCGGCACGAATCGACGAAACACCCGATACCGGCAATGTCGCCGACTTTGAATTTGGTCACGCCGTCACCGACCTGTGTGACACGCCCGACGATCTCGTGGCCGGGTACGAGTGGATACGTCGTCCCCATGCCGACGCCCTCCCATTCGTTCTTTGCGGTGTGAATATCCGAGTGGCAAATTCCCGCATACTCGATGTCTATCAAGATGTCGTTAGGCCCGACATCGCGGCGTTCAAATTCCCATTCTGAGAATTTTGCGTTTGAATCATGTGTTGCGTAACCCTTTGTTTGTATCATTTATAACTCCCTTATGATTTAGATTATTTCTTGCTCATTACCCAGACGTCGTTGCTGTAAATAAATCGGATCTGGCCGTTTTCGGTGATCGAATATTTACCGCCCGTCATATACATCTTGTCGTTAAAGACCCAACCAGCCGCACCGCCACGCGGGCTCCATGGGGCCGACTCTTCCTTAAAGGTTACCCCATCCTCGGAGACCAACGATGACCTAGCAAAACTGCCGTCGCGATTCGCACCGACGAGCCACAGTTTATTATCAAACACCACAGGCGATCCGCCGGCACGTTTTTGGAGGTCTGTGGTTTCTTTGTTCCAGTCAACGCCGTCAGACGATGTCCAAACCTCTCTGTCAGAATCCGGATTCGGATTTGGCATGCCGTCGATAGTGCCGCCGCCGATGATAAATATTTTGTCCCTAAAAACGGTGATCGTACCGATATTTCGCGCCGACCATGCCGCCTTTTCCGCAACATTTGTCCACACGACGCCATCTGCCGAGTTCCAAACATCGTTGTGATATTCGCGTCCATCGTAGCCGCCGATGAGCCAGATCTTGTCCCTAAATACCACCAGACCGTAGAATATGCGGCCCGGCAAATTTGATGTGCCGGCCAAGGTCTCCCATTTTTTAAAATCTCTCGTTCGCCGGATCTTTGGGTTAAAACGCATCTTTTCATAGTTGCCCGAATTGTCACCCAGCGCATAGATCGCGTCCTTAAATTGAACATACTGCGACTGATAGACGTTTTTACGGATGGTCGGAAGCTCAGATCTTACCCAGGCTTTCCCGTCAGCCGATGACCAGATGCTTTCCGCGTGAAACGCCCACATCAGACCCTTTGCAACAAAGATCGGGTAATTGTAGCCGGTCGGATACGCAGCGTGTTCGGTCAACTGGGTCCATTTATACGATGATGCGGCGGGCACGCCGTTGTTTGAATTTGACGATTGGCTCTGACTGGTCTGACAACCAAAGGCGATCATGCAACTAAGAGCGATCAATAACAAATGTGGTCGTTTCATCGAAACCTCCGTATATTATATCGTCGCGATCACTTTCAACTCGATGGCGATCGGCGTTGGCAATTTATTGACCTCGACCGTCGTCCGGCACGGTTGATTATCAGCAAAATACTCAGCGTATATACGATTATAGATAGCAAAATCGTCTTTCATATTTGTTAAATATACCGTCACATCGACTATCTTGTCCCAAGACGAACCGGCATCCTCGACGATGTACCTCACGTTTTGAAAGACCGACCGGCATTGCGTTTCGATGTCGTAGGAAATTATCTCGCCTGCTTCGTTAAGTTCGACGCCGGGAATTGTTTTAGTTCCCCGTATCCTAGGGCCGACGCCGGACAGGAACAGCAAATTACCCACGCGGCGTGCATGCGGATAGAGGCCGACGGGCTCGGGGGCTTTGGACGAATTTATCGGATCTTGCTCTGCCATAGATTCATATTGGACTGTTGTTCTGGTTTGAGTATATTAGAGTTTGAATCCGATTTGAAACGAATGCGCGAATTCATGAGTAGAGGAAATATGACAGCTATACTTTTTCAATTTTTATCGTTCGTTTTGATGAGCACACTGCTCGCGTGCAGCACCGTGACGAGCAAAACGCCTGACCTACGTGATATCGCACCGGCACAGCCTGCGGCAGAAAATACCGAGGCCAAAGGCTTGCAGACCGCTGTGTTTGCGGGCGGATGTTTCTGGGGCGTCGAGGCGGTGTTTGAGCACGTCAAAGGTGTAACCGATTCGCGTTCGGGCTATTCCGGCGGCGACGCTAAGACCGCGAATTACGACGCAGTGAGTGAAGGCAGGACGCAGCACGCCGAATCTGTACAGGTCACATTTGACCCGACAAAGGTCACGTACACACAGCTTTTGACCGTGTTTTTCTCGGTCGTACATGACCCGACGGAGCTAAACCGCCAGGGGCCGGACACCGGAACGCAGTATCGTTCGGCAATCTTTTATGTAAACGATGAGCAGAAAAAGCTAGCCGAGGATTTTATCAAGTCCATCGACGCGGCAAGGAGCTTTCCAAAACCGGTCGTGACCCAGGTCGTCCCGCTGGTAAAATTCTACGATGCCGAGGCATATCATCAGGACTATCTCAAAAACCACCCAAAGGATCCGTATATCGTTTATCATGACCTGCCAAAACTTGAGGAACTGAAAAAACGGTTTCCTGAGCTTTGGAAAGACTGATCAGTAACGTTTTAGCGACTTTAAGATCTTTTCTGTATCGGCGAGGCTGATCATTGTTAGCCGGTCGCCGCCTTCCTCTTCGGTACCATAACGGTCCATGTAGTGGAATGCAGTTCCGCGGATGTCAAACCACTCGGTCATTGCAAAATCCATTATCTTTTTGCCGTCCTCGTCCTTAGGCTGGTAATAAAGATGGACCTTGCCGATCGGCGTCGTGAGAGTTCGTGGGCCTTCGTACATCAGATCGCCGATGCCGTCGAATCCCGCCTCGAAAGCAAAACGTTGTAGCTTGCCGTCTTTGAGCTCTCGTGAGTAAACAATGACGAGCTGCTTGTCCTCAAGTTTTACCTTTGGCCCAACAACCGAATGAACTTGCGTAAGGGTAAACCCTTGCGGCAGCCAGGTCGGGAGAGCAAAGACGACAGAGCGTTTGGTCGTTGCAAGTTGCTTTTTCGTTTCAGCGTTCAGACCCGGAAAAGTGGTCTGTGCGCCTATCGCGGACGCCGAAGCC
>JBEBGA010000632.1:0-1177 GCA_040081695.1 Pyrinomonadaceae bacterium | reverse complement strand
GCGAACGCAACCATTCGGCGTACTGCACCTCGATCTCTTCGCGGCAGTAAAAAAGGCTCTTGATGGTGCGCGTGCCCGGCGGCTGCTTGTCAAAAACATCAAATACCGACTCGATGGAACGCAAAACAATATGCAGCGGTATCCCACGATCCTGCCACGCCTCGATCAACGCCCAGTCGAGCGGGCTCAAAAAAAGGTGCTTGCTGCGGCGGCGAACAAACGTATCTTCTATCTCGGTGTAATAATTAAAATAATTCACGTGTCGAAGAGAATGCTATTAGCTGACCGCGATGTTGTCAAAAACTAGTCTCTCCGGCAAAGAAGTCCTTGTGACTCGCATTTCTTCTCGACGTGAATTATTGTTAACCCATCGGAAACAGATGACGAAAAGTGAATTTGAACAAAAGCTGGATCACCTCGATCTTAGTTTGTTTGCCAAGATCGCCAGCCAATCGACCGACGACGATAAGCGTTCCCTGATCGCTGTGCAACGGGCGGTTCGTGCATTGACAGGCGAATATCGCTATTTGGAGATCGGTTCGTATCTCGGCGGGTCGATCCAGCCGTATTTGCTTGATCCGATGTGTGTTCAGATTTGGTCGATCGACAAGCGGCCGCCTTCGCAGCCGGACGAACGCGGTTTCGAATGGAAATATTCCAATAATTCCACCGCGCGCATGCTCGAAATGCTAAAAGGCGTCGCGGAAGACGTTTCCAAGATAGAAACCATCGACGGTGACACACGCGAGATCGAGTTCGACAAAGTTTCGGACAAGATCGACCTCTGTTTTATCGACGGCGAACACACCGACGGCGCCGTTCTTGCTGATTTTAAGTTCTGCCTCGAAGTCTTGAGCGAAAACGGAGCAATAGTTTTCCATGATGCGCAGATAACATACGGCGGAATTGCAGATTCGTTGAAATTCCTTGAAGAAAACGGCGTAGAATTTAAAGCGTACGTTCTGCCGAACATCGTTTTTGTCGTTGAGATCGGCGATTTTCCTTTATTTAGAGATGAAAAGATCTCGATCATGCTCGCCGAAAACCACAAGAGTTATCTTTTCGCTCTAAATTACACTGATAAATACAGAAGGTTTGCCAAGCGCTTCCCATTCGGAGCGTTGCGGCGACTGATGCTTAAGATTCGCGGCGGAAATGTGAGCGAATGAACCGGGGT
>JBEBGA010000244.1:0-4922 GCA_040081695.1 Pyrinomonadaceae bacterium | reverse complement strand
TTACAATCCCGGCGGCGTATCAGTTGTTACCGGCACCGGGAACCTTACGGGCCTTTGATGAACAGCTAAAGCCGCTGACGATCGACCTGTACGACCCGAAAGCGTGGTCAAAATATGGCTGGAACGCGAGTGAGGATGATGATTTTAAGGTCGAATTCGGATCCTCTGAGCAAAGAAACGCGACGGTTTTTTTTACGTCAGCACTTGATCGTGCAAAACGTCTGCACGAAGCTCTAGCGGCCGGTAGCGGTAAGGCCGAGGGTGTTTCGTTCTTTGTCGTCGGATCTGATTGTAAGCCCGCCCTTGATGGCGTAGTGGTGTATCAGGACGGTAAAAAATGGAAAACGCTCGTCAAGCCAAAAGGATTTACGCGTGCCGACGGCAGCAAAGTGACCGACGATGAATTAAAAAAAGTGATGCAATCGGCGGGTGACGGATCAGTAACCCAACGTTCACTTGAGGCCGTAACGCAGTCCGACGCGGCAAAGGTCGCTTCGATATTAAAGAGCCAGCCCGCCAAGATGGTTTGCGAAGACCACAACAAGCTGGCGACCAACGGACGGATACAGGACTACATTATCAATGTCCTCGGCGGAAAAGGATCGACGATCGGAAATTGATCGTCATGAAGTTAAAAGTTTTTAGAGGTATAAAATAACAATATGGGTAAAGGTGATAAACGAACACGACGCGGCAAAATATCCGCAGGCAGCTTTGGCAAATCGAGGGCAAAATACAAAAAACCGGCTTTTGCGGCGAGTACGACGGAAAAGGCTCCGGCAGCAGAAAAACCGGTGAAAAAGCGGGCACCAAAACGCGTCCCGGCAGCTGAAGCGGCGGCAGAATGAAGTTTGTAGAGTCTCTAGAAAACGGCCCTCACGCAAACCTTGCAAAGTTTGCGGGCGAATGGACGGGAACGACGAAAACGTGGTTTGAGCCTGGCGTAGTTGCGGACGAATCGCCAATGTCGGGCACGATCAAGGTGATACTTGGCGGCCGGTTTTTGATGCACGAGTATTCAGGCAGTTTGCAGGGAAAGGAATTTGAAGGTGTCGCAATATTTGGATTTGACATCGCGACCAACAAATTTCAGATGGCGTGGGTCGATAGTTTTCATATGTCTACGGGCGTTATGTTCTCTGAGGGTGATGCGGGTGATAAATTTTCGGCATTCGGTACATATTTCACCGGTCCCGATACGCCGCGATGGGGTTGGCGAACGGAACTCGAACAGATAGATGATGACAATATCGTCATCACGGCATATAACGTCGAGCCCGACAGTGAAGACCAGATAGCGACCGAGACGCGATATACGCGAAAAGTTTAATGTCAGAACAGATAAAAGTAACCATAAACGAACAGGAGATCGAGGTCGAAAAAGGCGCTCGGCTGATCGATGTGTGCCGCGAAAATGGCCACGGGATCCCGTCGTTTTGCTATTACCAGGACCTCGAAGTTCAGGCGTCGTGCCGTATGTGCCTTGTTCGCATCGACAAGATGCCAAAGCTGCAAACGTCCTGCACGATCATTTGCACCGACGGCATGGTCGTCACCACGCAGAGTGAAGAGGTCGAAAAAGCCCAGCGTGCGATGGGCGAATTTCTGCTGACAAATCACCCGCTCGATTGTCCCGTCTGCGATCGCGGCGGCGAATGCGAGCTGCAAGAGGTCATCTTTGACTGGGGCGATGTTGAGGAACGCTTTACCGAGAAAAAGAACGCCGAGCCCGAAAAATATCTGTCGCCGATCGTCGCCAACGACCCGCAGCGATGCATTTTGTGCAAACGCTGCACACGAGTCTGCGACGAATGGATGGGCGAGGACGCCATCGAGGCCGGTAATCGCGGTGTCAATACAGTCATCGGCACGTACGGCGGATGGCTAAATTGTTCGCAGTGTGGCAACTGTATCGAGGTTTGCCCGACGGGTACGCTGCTTGACGGGGTTTATCGTCACGAAACGCGGCCTTGGGAACTCGAGCAGACCATCTCGACCGACGTTTACGGGTCGGATGGTATGCAGATCTCGATCGGCTCACGCAGCGGCAAGGTACACCGCATCGTGGCCCGCGACCGTTATGTTAACGGTTTGAACGGTGAGTTTCTCGATGTTAAGGCCCGCTTTGCGCACGAATTTATCGGCCACGCCGACCGCATCAAAACGCCGATGATCCGCTATTCAAAGGGGGGAAAACTTATCCCCTCGACGTGGGATGCGGCGATCAAATTCGCGGCTGACAAACTGACTGCTGCGGGTAAGTCAATCGGCGTTGTTGCTAGCCCGAGGCTGACTAACGAAGCGATATTTACCTTAAAGAAATTTGCGACCGACGCTGCCAAATCTGACAACTACACGGTCGCTGATTCGCAGCCGGTCGATCCGGTCTTTGATAATCTGAGCGTCCCGCTTTGCACACACAAAGAGATCCGTTACGCCGCGACGATCGTTCTCATCGGCGGCGAGCCTGAAGAAGAGCAAAGCTACACGGCTAAGCAGATCCGTCAGGCGGTGCGTAACGGCGGTGCGAAATTTATCTGCGTCAACGACACGCCGATCAACCTGTCGCGACGCGCAACGCAGTTCGTCCACGTCAATGCGGGCACGGTCGATGCGTTTGCATTGGCGGCGGTTGATACTTCGAACGACGGGCTTGTGGCTGAAAAATGCGGCATCTCGACCGGCGACATCGATGCGGTACGAAAAACGATATCCGAAACTCAGGGAGATCTGATCATTATGATCGGCGGCAATCTGTCGGCGGATGCTCAGGCCGCTCTCGCGTCAAACGCAGCGAGTCTTGCAGGCGACGGACGCCGCGTATTGCTCCATCCTCTCGCCCGTTACAACAACTCGGTTGGTGCTTATGACGTAACAGCAGGCCGCAAGACGGTTGACGAAGTAGTCAAAAATTCAAAAGCATTGCTCATCGGCGGCAGTTTGCAGGATGCGAGTGTGCTGGCCGGTAAAGATTTTGTTGCGGTGCAGGAGCTTTTCCTGACAGAGACTTGTGACCACGCGGATGTCATTTTCCCGGCGGCGAGCTTTGCCGAGGTTGACGGCACATTTACAAACAACGCCGGTAACGTCCAGCGTGTCCGCAAGGCTATCGACCCGATCCATCAATCAAAAGTTGATTGGATGATAACGGCCCTCATCGCCCGCGAAATGGGCGTCGAGATCGCTCCTGAATGGTCTTCATCAGCGATTTTCCGTGTATTGGCCGACGAGACACCTGCCTACGAAGGTTTGCGTTACCCGGCGTTAAAAGACGAATCAAATCCGATACAAGCCAAGCATGAGATCAGATCGGGCAATTTTGACGCCAGCGGATTAAAGAACGCGGTCGAGGATATGGCCGCCGCAGAAAAGAATCAAGCCACGCCAAAGGTCGGGCATAAGCTGCACCGTTTGACGACGATGACGAGCAAGACCGGGCAGTTTCACCTGCTCGCAAACGGCAATCCAAAGCCGGATAATCTGCTAGTCGCACCGCTTGTGCAGTTTAATCTCGACGGCACGCCGTCAGAGGGTGGCCAGGCCGAAGCGGCAACCGTCGGCATTTCAGACAGGAGTGCACCGGGCAAATAGTTTTTATGGAAGCTGTTCTTAAAACTGCATTTCCGTTCATCGTCATAAGCGTCGGCATCTTGCTCGCGTTTCAGGGCGTGCTGATGATCGTTGCCTATACGGTGCTTGCCGAACGAAAAGTTTTGGGCTGGATGCAGGGCCGCGTCGGGCCAAACCGTGTCGGGCCGTGGGGAATTTTGCAGCCATTTGCCGATCTGCTCAAATTTATCTTTAAGGAAGATATTACTCCCGACCAATCGACAAAATTTATCTATTTTCTGGCTCCGATGGTCGCCCTGACATGTGCTCTCTTGCCGATCGTCGTTTATCCTTTCGGGCCGCGATTGAGTGATCCGATGGGCACGATTGGGCCTTGGGTGACTTGGGCCACTGGTTGGATACCGGGTGTCGGAACATCCGTCGTAGATGCGGTAAATTGGATCACGCCACAAGCGGTAAATATGCCGCTAACCATCGCCAGGATCGATGTCGGCGTGCTGTTCGTGCTGGGTATCACGTCGGTTGGTGTTTATGGCATTATGCTCGCCGGTTGGTCTTCGAATAGTAAGTACGCCTTGATGGGCGGGCTTCGCTCATCGGCACAGATGATCTCTTACGAACTCGCGATGGGTGCGTCGGTCATCGGCGTCGTGCTGCTTGCCGGAACGCTCGATCTGAACGGCATTATCTTAGCCCAGCAACAATCGACGTTTCGCTGGTTTATTATTCCGCAGTTTATCGGGTTCATCGTGTTTCTGATCTCGGCGTTTGCTGAGACCAATCGCGTGCCTTTTGACCTGCCTGAGGCGGAAACGGAACTCGTCGCCGGTTTTCATACCGAGTACTCAGCGCTGAAATTTGCACTGTTTTTCATGGCCGAGTACGTCAACATGTTCACCGTCTCGATGATGTGCGTCGTCTTATTCCTCGGTGGTTGGTATGTGCCGGGCCTGAGCCACGTTTTTGAGGTCGGTTCGATACCTTACGCGCTGGTCAGCCACGTGGCGTTTATCGGCAAGATCTGTTTCTTTTTGTTTTTGTATATCTGGATCCGCGGCACGCTGCCTAGATTTAGGTTTGACCAGTTGATGAACTTTGGGTGGAAATTTTTGCTGCCCGTCGCGTTGGCAAATGTGATCGTGACGATAATTGTTGTGTTTTTCATGAATCGCTAAAAAGATTCAAACAGGATGGACAGGATTTACAGGATGATTTATTGAAAAATGGTTATGCAGCTTTAGACGATTATCTTGTCTATCCTGTTCATCCTGTTTAAGTTATTTTTATGGTTTCGACCGCTTTATTTTTTCTGTTTGCCGGATTCGCCATCATGTGTGCGATCTCGATGGTGT
>JBEBGA010000631.1:0-1178 GCA_040081695.1 Pyrinomonadaceae bacterium | reverse complement strand
CCGTGTCGGGACGAATGGTTCCGCCGACACCGGCAACGGCGAGATCGGCATCTGGGTCAGCGGTAACGCTACGGAAAACACGATCGCAAAAAACATAGTTTCCGGAAACACCTTAGTTGGGATCTTTGTTTCCGACGGAGCAAGCGAAAACATCATAAAAGAAAACCATGTCGGGACAAATACCGGTGGCACGTCCGCGATTCCCAATGACGCCTTTGGCATTTGGATCAGGGGTGCGACCGACAACGACATCGAATCTAACCTGGTCTCAAGTAATCCATTTGGCATCGTCATCGGCACAAACTTCGGGATCGAGTCGCCCGTCGCATCCATTCAGAATCACGCACGAAGCTCATTAGGTGAGACCTATACCACGGGAAATCGTCTGTTAGGCAATGTTGTGGGGTTGAACGCGGGTCTCAATGCTGCGCTGCCGGGCGGTCGTATAGGTATCGTCGTCGGTGAAAACGCCCGCAACAATCTCATCGGAACTCCTACCGGTGGTTACAATTTAATTTCCGGGAATACGACGGCTATCGGTTACGGCATTTTTCTCGGAACATTAGCTGCTAATCCGACTGAGGATTCTCTGCCGCAACTCAATACGTTTCAGAGAAATCTCGTCGGGTTAGGCGGTAATCTACAAACGACGATCTCAAACAACGTGGGTTTTGTACTTCTTCAGGCTAAGCTCAACACCATCGGCGGTGACACCGATGCATTGGCGAACACTATTGTCGCGAGCACACAGGAAGGCATTTCGCTTCGCGATGGAACTAGAGAAAACACTTTCCTAAGAAACTTTCTGGGCGTATTACCACCCGGATTCGGGTCGCGGCCGGGTCAGACTTCACCATTGTCACCAAGCGGCGGTTATGGCAACGGAAGTCACGGAATTTTGCTCGAGAACGGTGCGCAGGGAAACACTCTCGGCGGGTCAACTTCAAGTACCGGTCTCGTCATCGCCAATAACGGCGGTAACGGGATCAATCTCGCTCCAACCGCCGGAAGCGGTAACCGGATCGGAACGAACAGCATCTACGGAAACACTCTGCCGGGAATAGACATTGGCGGAAACGGCTCTACGCCGAACGATCCGACAGATGCGGATGTCGGGCCGAATAAGTTGCAGAATTATCCGACGTTTACACTGTCGCTGGTCGGGGGCGATCTTATCG
>JBEBGA010000630.1:0-1178 GCA_040081695.1 Pyrinomonadaceae bacterium | reverse complement strand
GCCCCGGCCATTCCGAGCGACGATTGGACTATAAGCGGCTGAATCGCGTTCGGCAAAATATGCGTAAAAAGAATGCGCATATTGCTCGCACCGAGAGCCCGTGCGGCTGCAACGTAATCGTATTCGCGTACCTTCAAAACCTGTCCGCGCATCACGCGTGCGTATCCGACCCAGCCGATAATGCACAACGCAATGATCAGCTTGCCCTGTCCCGCTCCAAGAAAAGCGACCAACGCGATCGCCAGTAACAACCCGGGAAAGGCGAGGAATACATTAAAGAGATAACCCGAAAGAAATTTGTCTACCCAACCGCCGTAAAAGCCCGCGATAGCTCCGATGACGATGCCAACGATGCCGGAAACAAGAACGACCGAAATGCCAACCTGCAGCGAGATCCGAGATCCATAAACGACGCGGGAGAAAACATCACGGCCCAGCCCATCGGTGCCAAACCAATGATCCGCCGAAGGCAACGCGTACCGCATCGCCGTATTTATCGCTCCAACATCGTGCGTTGCAATGAACGGCGCAAAAATAGCGGCGAGAATAAACAACGCCCCAATAGCCAAACCGATGTATCCAAGTCTGTTCATCAAAAACTAATAACTACCCACTTCTCACTACCCACTGAAGTTGACAAATTCTTCCTATCGACATCAATACGACAAGGAAAACGGATCAGGTTACTTCAGTGGATAGTTGATAGTTCATAGTGGATAATTAGCTCAATCTGATTCGTGGATCGAGTTTTCTGTACACAAAATCTGTCAGCGAATTCGCAATGATAAAAGTCACGCTGATCACGAGAACGCAGCCCTGGACGAGACGGTAATCGCGTTTACCGATGCCGTCTTCTAAAAGCAAAAGTCCGAGGCCTTGCCAGTTGAAGATTCGCTCGGTGATTATGGCACCGGCGAGGAGGACGCCGAGTTGGAGGCCGAGTATCGTGACAACGGGAATGAGGCCGTTTTTTAGGACGTGTTTGTAGAGCACGACGCGTTCGCTGAGGCCTTTGGCTCGGGCGGTGCGGACGTAGTCTTCGCCGAGTTCTTCGATCACGCTGGAGCGGATCATACGCGTCAGGATCGCGGATAGCGCGGCTCCGAGCGTGACGGCGGGCAGCACGATGTCCTCAGGATATTGGCTACCGGTCGTTGAGAACCAACCGAGTTTGACGG
>JBEBGA010000629.1:0-1179 GCA_040081695.1 Pyrinomonadaceae bacterium | reverse complement strand
ATGCTGAAAGAGGGCAAGATCCTGACAGACGCTGCAAACGCCCCAAAGGATTCGGATGTCTTTGAAAAGGCGATCCGCTCGGAACCAAACTCGACGATCGCTCCCGGCACCGAAAACCGGATCACTCGTATCAACTAAACAAATACAGCGAAAACCTCGTTCGAAAAAAGCTTGCCCTTGCGGGTGAGCTTTATTCGATCGTCGGCGATCTCGACCAGGCCACTGTCCCGTAGACGTTCTATCTCGTCGCGATATCTTGCTATCAGATCTTCGCCAAAACGCTCTGTGTATTGATGAAGGTCAATGCCTTCCTCAAGCCTCAAACCAAGAAATACATATTCAGATGCAATGTCGATAGTCTCGCGGGTTATTTCTGACGAGGCTTGGATTTCCATCAGCTCGACATATTTTGCCGTGTCCCGCTCATTTGCGTATCTCTGTTTTCCATCAAATGAGTGTGCCGACACGCCAAAGCCAAAGACCGGGTCGAGTGCCCAGTATTTTGTATTATGTCGTGACTCATAGCGGGATTTGCTAAAATTTGAGATCTCGTATTGCACGTAACCGGTGGCGGCGAGGCGGTCGAGCATCACCTCGTACATCTCGGCGGCAAGTTCAGGATCGGGTTGTGGTTGGCGGTTGCTGCGAAGCTGCTCCGCAAGCGGCGTGCCCTCGTGGATCTCAAGCAGATACAGCGACAGATGCTCCGGCGACATCGTAATGGCCTCATCAAGATTTTGTTTCCACGCATCCAGCGTCTGTCCGGGCAGACCCGCGATCAGGTCAAAGCTGACATTGTCGAAACCCGCTTCGCGAAGCATCCGAAACGTCTTCCTCGCGTCATTCGCATCGTGCCCGCGAGCGAGCAGTTTTAGAGCATGATCGTCAAACGTCTGCACGCCAAAGCTGGCACGATTTACGCCTGACTCACGATACGCCGCGAGGCTCGTCGGCGTGACGGTCGCCGGATTCATCTCCATTGTAATCTCGGAATCTTTAGCCACAGAGAACACCGAAAAACAGATTTTGGTGTTCTGGTTTTCCTCTGTGAACTCTGTTTCCTCTGTGGCCAGGCTTTTGAACTGAGCTTTTGACCTGATGCAAACCATCAAAACCGACATCCTGATCCTCGGCTCCGGCGGCGCCGGCCTGTTCGCGGCATTGCACGCGCACCAGCAC
>JBEBGA010000243.1:0-4930 GCA_040081695.1 Pyrinomonadaceae bacterium | reverse complement strand
ACGATCCCAAAAGATGCTTCTCCCGGTGCAATGACGATCGCTATCGGCGATGGCGGCACGGTCCAGCAAAATTCGGCGATAACGCAATTTACCCCGCGAAGTGCCGCCGAACTGATCGCGACCATCAACCGCCTAAAACGCCCCGACAGGCTCTACGCAGTTCTGACACGAACGACTGTCGGCACAATAATTGGCTCGTCTGAGATGCCAAATCTGCCGCCGTCGATGCTCGCGACGCTAAACAACGACCGCAGTGCCGGAGGTTCAAAAGCCACGGTCCAGACGATCGTTACCGAGATCGAATTGCAGCCATTTGAATTTGTCGTGTCTGGTCAGCAGACGCTGAATATCGAAGTTATTCGGTAGGACGTTCACCCTCGACCCACTCTTCGCCGTCGGCGTAAACTTCTTTTTTCCAAATCGGGACGGTGCGTTTGAGTTCTTTGATGAGCCACTCGCAAGCGGCAAACGCCGCTTTGCGGTGAGGGGCGGCGACCGATATGACAACGCTCGTCTCGCCGATCTCGAGCTTTCCCGTCCGGTGGACGATGCCAACATTCGAGATCTCAAATTCCGCTTTCGCCGTCTCTATCAGCTTTTGCATTTCTTTCAATGCCATCGACGCATAGGCCTCGTATTCGAGATACAGCGTCTCTCGCCCGCGGGTTATCTGCCGCACATAACCATCGAGCGTCACCGTCGCACCGCATTCCGGCGGAACGACGCGTCGGGCGACGCTCGTGATATCGATAGGCTCGGTTGTGAGTTCGAAAAAATCCATTCGATGTTTAGCCGCCCGAAACGGCAGTGAATAAGGCCAGTTCGTCCCCATCGCGAAGAATCTCGTCGCCGGATGCGTATTGCTGATTTAAGGAAATGTGGAGCTTGTGCGAGGCGAGTTTTGGATACTCGGCTATAAGTTTATTGAAAACATCGCCAGTAGTCGTTTCAGGCGGCACCTCTATATCGATGCGGCGTTTGCCCGCAATGTCGGCGGTGGCTCCAAAGAATAAGATTCGCAACATCATTTGCTCTTGCCCCTAGTATGCGCAGTCACCTTGCGGAACAGCATCTCTACACGTGGCGGAGTTTCACGAGTCAGGGTCAACGGACGTGTCGCCGAGAAGATAGGGCCCTTTTTTTCAGCAAATCGTGCATCGATCAACCATGATCCGGTAGGTAATAGCATCATGATCGTAGAGTCATCAATAAATGGCATTTCGAAGAAGTACGCCCATGTTCCGCGAACACCCCTTATTCGTATCCAGATCTCGCGATTATCATCGCCATCGACAAGTAGACTACCTTTCGCAGATAACATCTTAATCTGAACCCGTCGAAAATCCGGAACCACGACCTTACCAACGTTGAGGGTGCCGGAATGGATTGGACGCAAGATTTTACCAAGAAATCTATTGTCGGTATGCGAACTCACTGGTAGTTGTATTGGGGTAAAGCTCCGTTCATCGAATGGGGGAATTAGATAGAGTCTCGTCTCACGACTACGGCAGGTTGCGGGCACTAAAAACAAACCGTCGGAACGAGTTGTCTGAAATTCGATTAAATCCTCCCAACTCTGGGGCGGCGAATAGGCGATGATTTTCGCTCCAGGCAGTGGGCTTCCGTCGGCGTCAACGGCAACGCCCTTTACGAAACAGTTCTGTGCACGGATGACATGACCTGAGGCCAATAAGACAATAAGTATCAGGGGAGCAAACTTCATCTGATCGCTCCATCGATAGGGCTTGACGCTGAGGCATACAGACGTTTTGGCATACGGCCGGACAGGTATGCAAGGCGGCCGGCCTGGACGGCGTAGTTCATAGCGGTTGCCATACGCCCGGCGTCGCTAGCCTCGGCGATGGCGGTGTTCATTAGGATCGCATCGGCACCGAGTTCCATTGCTATCGCGGCATCACTTGGAACGCCGACACCGGCATCGACGATGATTGTTGCGTCGGGTAATTGTTCACGCATAATGCGTAGATTTGACGGATTCTGCACACCCATCCCTGAGCCGATCGGAGCCGCAAGCGGCATCACCGCCGGGCAACCCGCATCGAGCAGTTTCTTTGCCATTATCAGATCGTCGGTAAAATACGGCAGCACGATAAAGCCTTCTTTTACAAGCACCTTAGCAGCTTCGAGCGTTTGCTCATTATCGGGCAGCAGCGTCACCGGATCGCCGATGACCTCGAGCTTTATCCACTCGGTTTCGAGAGCCTCACGTGCGAGTCGTGCCGTGCGGATGGCGTGTTCGGCATCGTAGCATCCGGCTGTATTTGGCAGGATGCGCATATTTGGGTCGAGATGATCTAGAAAGGACTCTGCCGAACCGTCGAGCGGTACGCGATTGACGGCGACCGTTACCATCTCGGCACCGGACGCAATGTGCGCGGCCTTCATCTCGTCATACGAGCGGTATTTGCCCGTTCCGATGATAAGGCGGGAAGTGAATGTAGTTCCTGCTAACTGAAAATTATCCGACATAAAGGCAATTTACCACATAGGGCATATAGGACACATAGGTGGAAATACCGGCAGCGTCTCCCCTTCTCCTCCACTC
Source organism: Pyrinomonadaceae bacterium (assembly GCA_040081695.1). Lineage (GTDB taxonomy): Bacteria > Acidobacteriota > Blastocatellia > Pyrinomonadales > Pyrinomonadaceae > OLB17. Next base: position 2,364 of record JBEBGA010000243.1, on the reverse strand, counting down.
CTTTTCTCCTCGTCTTCTTCACCCGCCGCCGACGAAGTGGACCACCTCGATCTTGTCGCCATCGCTTACGTTTGTCTGCGGCCAATCGGAGCGGCGAACGACGTTGCCGTTTATCTCGACCGCGAGACGTTTTGCGGGCAGCTCGAGCCGGTTTACGAGTGTTTCGAGATCGATGTTGCTCTTGACTGGGAGCTGCTCGCCATTTAATGTGATAAGAATTTCGGACACAGCTAAATACTGTTCTCTTAACAAGAGAATTTCAAATTTGAGATATGAAATTTGAAATTAACCGGGTGTGACGACGCGGCGGAGCTCGATCTCTTCGCCGGCGGCGATGGCTCGGATGAGCAGAGCGGCGCGGCCGGCGTCAAAATGCGGGAGCTGCATATGGACTTTTGCCAGGCCGTTAGCGTCGGATTTGGCGTGAAATATTACGGGGCGAAAACTCGATCCGAGCACCTTGAGCATTATCTCTGCTCCGGGGACAACCTTACGTTCGGTTCCGCGACAGATCATTATGTTGACGGTGCGGCGGTCGCCGCCCTTAAATTTTGATTCGCCAAGCAGCTCGAGACTGAGCTTGTTGTTAGTCGGGCGGTCTTGTCCCGAAAGCTCGCTGACAACCGCGACGGCTTCGGCTTCGAGGACGATCTCTTCTTCGATTATGGCGACGGCCTCGATCACGGGTTCAAGCGTGTAAGGCTTTGATGCCGCAATGCGAGCGGATTCGACATTGAGAGCCGTGACCTCCGGAACCGCGGTGGCTAGCGGTTTTGCGACCGGAATTGATACCGGTGCAACAGCTATCTCGGGTTCCGAGACAGCGGTCTTAGCGGTCTTGTTCCGCTCTTTGCCGGTCATTTCCTTTAGTTCGTCGATACGTCCAGCACGAACGGCGGCGCAGATTAGCTTATGCTGGCGATTGAGACGCTCGGCAAGCTCCTTTTCGTCAAAGGCTCCATTTGCAAGGTCGTCGTAATGCACACGCTTGCTGGCGAGGATCGTTCCTTTGTCATAGACAAGCGACAATATCAGCCTCGTCTTCAAACCTTTGTCCTCGGTTTGGACGTGATAGACCGTATTTCCGACCTTGATGTCTGTGTTGATGCCTGAGATCACGACGTATAAAAATTGGCCAAATGACGCGGGAAAGCGTTGTATTTACGACACTTTCCGCCATTATGAAGTTAGCATACGGCGAAAGATCGGGTCAACGAATAAATAGTTTTGCGGTATGCTGACTGCCTTGACACTAATTGGCGCTTCACTTAGGATTTAGTTTGTGCCAATATTCACAAGGTTTTGACGGTAAAAGGTAAGTATTTTTACGCATCTTTTTCGCTCTGCTAACAAAGGGCGACAAAAAAGACATGTCTGAATATAACGTATTAGATTATGTGCCCATCGGGATCATGTTTTTGGTCGCCGCAGGTTTTGGCGTCAGCCAACTGCTGGTCACGCAGCTGATCGGCCCACGTAAACGCACTGCGACAAAGCTGATGCCGTACGAATGCGGCAAAGACCCGATTGGCGGTGCACGCGACCGTTTTTCGATTAAATTTTACACCGTCGCCGTTATCTTTTTGCTGTTCGATATCGAAGTCCTGTTCATCATCCCCTTCGCCGTTTCATTTAAGAGCCTGATGGCCGCCGGCCCCGCCGTTTTCGGTACGGTAGCTTTTATCGAGATCATGGTATTTATCTCGACGCTCATCGTCGGGTACATCTACGTGTGGAAAAAAGGGACGTTTGACTGGGGATTACAGGCACGTGCCGAAGCACGCGAAGAGGCGAAAGTGATGGCAAGACAGCGTCGCGAACAGGAGGCTCAAGCCAAATTGGCTGCGTAATTTATGGGTCTCGAAAATCAATTATTTGAATCGCTGCCGGACGTTGTCACGGTAAAACTTGACGCCGTCATCAACTGGGCGCGTAAGAGCAGCATCTGGCCTGCGACATTTGGCCTCGCTTGCTGTGCCATCGAGATGATGAACACGGTCTCGGCACGCAACGATATGTCCCGTTTTGGTGCGGAAACTTTCCGTGCCAGCCCACGACAAGCTGATGTGATGATCGTGTCGGGGCGCGTTTCGCGAAAAATGGCGCCGGTTTTGCGTAGAATTTACGATCAGATGCCGGAGCCCAAATGGGTGATCTCGATGGGTGCGTGTGCGACATCGGGCGGGGTCTTTGATAATTACGCGATCGTCCAGGGCGTCGATAAGATCGTGCCGGTCGATGTCTACGTCCCGGGCTGTCCGCCGCGGCCGGAAATGTTGGTCCACGCGATCACGATGCTTCAGGAAAAGATCATGAAGGAATCGGTCAAAGATCGCCGCGATACATACGAACCCGAGTCACGCG
>JBEBGA010000628.1:0-1183 GCA_040081695.1 Pyrinomonadaceae bacterium | reverse complement strand
GGCAAAGATGGCTCATTTCTAGTCATCCAGGGCCAGGAAATAACCGACCGTCTGAACAAAAAGCCGTATCACGTCACCGCTCTGAATATCCCGGCCGTAATAATGCCGCAAAACGGCGCGACCGTCGTCGAAAATCTGCAAAAAAACATCGACCTTGTTCGTGCTGGCGGCGGCGTTCCGATAATCAATCACCCAAATTTTGGCTGGGCACTGGCATCTGACGACATCAAACCAGTAAAAAATGTGATGCTGATGGAGGTCGCAAATGCCCATCCGCTCGTCAACAATCTCGGCGGCGGAGGGTTGCCATCGGCTGAGAATATTTGGGATGCGATACTCACCGGCGGAAAGCTGATCTATGGCATCGCGTCGGACGACGCACATCATTTTACAAGGCCCGGCGACAAAGCGGCCGCGACGCCCGGCAACGCCTGGATCGTCGTCCGTGCAGAAAACCTGTCAGATCAGGCTTTGCTTGCCGCGATCGAAAAAGGTGATTTTTATGCCTCGACCGGCGTCGAGCTGACCGATTATCAAACCGACGGCCGCACCATTTCGATCAGCATCAAAGCGACAACGTGGAGCAAATACACCGTCCAATTCATCGGCCGCGAAGGCAAGATATGAAAAACTGTCTTTACAAATCCGGCCGTCTATCAGATCGGCAAAAAAGACGGTTACGTCCGGGCAAAGATCATCGAGTCGAACGGCAAGATGGCGTGGACGCAGCCGGTCAGTTACAAAAAGTAACATAGCTTTAAGGCTGCAAGTGTTATAGCTACAAATAGTTACTCCTGCCAAAGTAGGCACAATATCTTGTGCAAAAAAAGTATTGACTTTGTCGCTCGACCTTATTAAAATTCAGTCACTTGAGGGTATTTTGTTAATGTACATTCTCAAGCTCCAGAACACATAAAATTTGTCGCAAAAAATTTTGGCAATGCTGTTTGGGATGTTAAAATAGCATTAAATCGAATTGTCTGTACACATAAACCAAAGGTCACAAATATGAGCACAGGTTTTGAGTCTGCTATCAATAGTTTTCTCGACAAAAATGGCGTCGGCAGCGGCGCCGGAACCGCCAAGGCACGCGACATCGCACCGCTCGGCCGCAACGCCGAAAAAGTCGTCGCGATGCGCTACTCGCTCAAAGACGAAAAGGGCGTGGCAATGGAGACGTGGG
>JBEBGA010000627.1:0-1184 GCA_040081695.1 Pyrinomonadaceae bacterium | reverse complement strand
AAAATAGGGCCCTTCGAATCCAATGAGATACGCCATTACAGGTTTTGCCCCGCTTGTGCCGCATCCGACGACTGTGATTGATGTACGCCCGCCGGGAGAAAAGATGACTTTTGCTCTTATTTCCGCATCCCGCTCCGCAGGGAAGTTCTGGTAGGCAATCGCGAATCTCCGCGTCGGTCTGAACCGTCTCCATTTTTTCGCGGACGGCGGCAGACGATTCGCCGGTGGCCTCGGTAAGTATCGTGGCAAAGATGTCGAGATTGGTCATTTGACCGGAAAAAAATTGTAGCACGAACGACGCCCGCGCGACCTAAACCAATGACTGAGTTGGACATTCAAAATAATAATAATTCGTTGCTCGCTGGCGTAAATGGCGAACTGGCGAAGGCGTGTCACTACATGATTGAAAACGCGAGAGGGGAAGGTCATATTCTCATCGTCGCTGAAGGCTACAGGACGCCGGAGCTGCAAGATTACTATTACGCCCAGGGACGAACGCGACCCGGCCCAATCATTACGAATGCTCGCGGAACGCAGGGAAAGCACACCCAGCGACGAGCAGTGGATTTTGACTTTGTGGTCGATGGCGTGCAGAGCAATGCCAACAGCAATCCGTGGAGCGTGATCGGACGATATGCCGCGAATGCCGGTTTAACATGGGGAGGAAATTGGGCGATGCGGGACTACCGGCACGTTGAGACGCCCTCGACCTCGTATCGATTCCCTGAATCCCTGGCGACGGAGTTGCCGCCCGATGTATTCAACGACAGCGGCACTAGTAGTAACAGTGATTACTTGCTTTACGGCATGGGAGCATTATTTCTTGTCGTATTGTTAACCGACTAAAAGAGGACTTATGGAGTTGCGGCCTTCGTGCCGCCAAAGAAAATGAAAAAAGCCCTGGTCCGGCAAAGACCAAGGCAATTTCTAAATCAATGACGATTCCGCCGTCATTTGTGAGAACTTTACCACAAATCCCGGCGCATCGTCTAACAAAAAGACGGTGCGTTTCCCATTTTAGATATGAGAATTATTCCAAAACTGTCCGAACTGAAATGGCTTCCAGTGACCCAACAGGCTTATTGGCGGGGCTGGATTGATGCGATGAATATGAAGGAAACGGAAACCGAAACAACCGGCGAACCGAGCTCGTTGAGCCAGCCGGGGCTTGAGACATTGTCGGG
>JBEBGA010000242.1:0-4971 GCA_040081695.1 Pyrinomonadaceae bacterium | reverse complement strand
CGTCCGCTACGTTTCCCTTTCTTTTTCTGCTCGAACATACCGCGATAGGAAAATACGTGGTTGCGAAAGGTCGTGCCGACGACGGCTTCTTCGATCTCCTGATGCTGATAGCGGCTGATAGCGACCGTAAATTTTGCATCGCTGATCGCCCAGTCGAGGTCTTTGTAGCCAAAATTGAACTTAATGTCGTTGCGGTGCATCTTGATGCTGCGCAGCTCGGGAGCGGTCTCGCGGAAATCCAGCGGGATGCCGTATTCGTTTTGGTAGTAATTGTAATTGGTATTAAAAAACGCGTTTTTTGCAAAATATCCAAAACCACCGCTGCCGGCTGCGTTTCGCCTAACGGAGTTTTCGACTGTGCCAAAATTGCCGCCCGCCTTGTAATTCCCGGTCCGCTGGGTGCTGCCGTTGCCCCACAGCATCCAATTTCCAATACCGTATTCGATACCACCGCTGGCTCCTCCCTGAGCGTTATTTGTGCCGCCGAACGCCGAAAAATATCCGCGAACTCCGGGATGAGCGGCTTCGTCGTGGCCGCTGATGGCATTGACGACACCGCCGATCGCGTTGCTGCCATAGAGCAGCGTCGCGGGGCCTTTGACAACTTCGATCCGCTCGACCGCAAGCGTATCGACCGGCTCCGAGTGGTCGCCCGACTGAGATGCAAGCGAACCGACGCTGACGCCATCTGTCGATACCAGTACCCGGTCGCCATCGAAACCTCGAATTACCGGACGCGACGTGCCCGGGCCGGATGAGCGTTTTGCCACGCCTGCCTCGTTACTCAAAACGTCGCCAAGGCCAACCGCTGCCCGCGAAATGATCTGTGTCGAATCGACCGTGTTTACCGTGGCGATCGCATCAAATGTCGATTGTTCTGAACCGGATGCGGTGACCGTAACTTGTTCTTTCAAACCATAGATCGTTAGTGCAAAATCCGCATTAGCGGCCGCACCGGCGGTGATCGTGACCTTTTTTGTCGAATCGGCAAAGCCTTCTTGGTGGACTGTGACCGTGTATGTTCCGGCCGGAACCGCGGCGAAACGGTATGTTCCGCTTTTATCTGTTGTTGTGGTTAGCTTAAGCTCAACGATCTGAACCGCCGCCGCGTGGAGCACCGTATCCTCACCGGCGAGACGCACAGTGCCGCTTAGTGTAGCGGTATTTTGCGCAAAGCAAGCGATGCCTGCCAAAAATAATGTAGCAATAAAACCAAAAATTCTATTCATCATCAACCTCATAAGCTTCCGGCCTTTTCTGCCGGAGCGTGTAAAAACCGATAAAAATACAGACACTTATGCCAACGCGTGGCAGGTGTCAGCGCGACGGTTTGCGTAAATTATGAGGTCTGTGGAGGGTGAAAGAGAGGATCGGGTGGACGTGAAACGCCCAGGCCCGTTGAGAATGGTATTCGCGGATCGCGATGGATATCCAGATCGGGTAACAGCCGCGACGAAGCGTCAAACAATGCATTGTGCTGCGACATGTCGTGAGCCATCTTTGGCACCTGTTTGTCCCGGCGGCCGCTATCGCCGCATAGGACGAGAGTTTTACAAGGATCGTCGTGGTTGCCCTCGTACGTCGAGATCGATTGCTCGTCCATCGACGGGTGGTTTGCACAAATAACGACGTGCGAGCCCATCTCAGCAAGAAAAAAGACCAAAAACAAAGCCGCTAAAAGCCGCCGCTTGTTCTCTTTTTTTGCCAATGTCAGGATAAAAATACGCACAATATTTTTAGTGTAGATGTTTTCGGAGCAATGCTCAAGACATTATTACGGCAGTGTTTTGCAAAAGGTTTTGAAATTTGCCGTTTTGCGGTTGTGGGCGTAAAATCGCGAACATCGATGAAAACACTGTATCTGCTTCGCCATGCAAAATCGAGTTGGGACGATACGACGCAAACGGACTTCGAGCGCCCGCTAAATCCGCGCGGGTTAAAAGCGGCTCCACTTATGGGTGAATTTATAGCGAAAAAGGGACTTGAGCCGTCCGTGATCGTCAGCTCGCCTGCGATGCGAGCGAAAACGACCGCCCGACTGATCAAAGATGCCGGTTCGCTTTCCGCTGAGATCGTCTTTGAAAAGAGCATCTACGAGGCCAGCCCAAATGCCCTGCGGCAAGTGGTTTCTGAGATAGACCACGAACACGCGTCAGTCTTGCTCGTCGGCCACAATCCGGGCATGGAAAGCTTTATCCAATATCTGACCGGCGAACTCGAACCGATGCCGACTGCCGCTCTCGCAGTGATCGAATTAATGGTCGAAAAGTGGGCAGAGATCAATGACAGAAGCGGAAATCTGCTAGGCATCTATCGTCCTAAAGAATTAACATCTTAGTAACATTCCGTTAATACGCTATTCACGCCCGCCCCATAGACTGTCGCAGAACGGTTAAGAATTCATTACAATCGAGCTAAAGCTCTATGCAGCAAAATATTCTGATCATCGAGGATGACGCGGACATCGCCGAGAGTCTGCACTACAACCTCAAACGCGAAGGGTTTCGCCCCGTCGTGGCCGAATCGGGCGAAAAGGGCTTGCGGCTCGCGCTTGATGACAAGGCGGTGCCGTCGCTGATCTTGCTAGATCTGATGCTGCCCGGCATGAGCGGGATGGAGTTGTGCCGACGCCTTCGCCGCGAAACGCTCACCGAAAAAACGCCGATCATAATGCTCACCGCAAAGGCCGCCGAGGGCGATAAGATAATGGGGCTCGAAACTGGTGCCGACGATTATATCGTCAAGCCTTTTTCGATCAAAGAAGTTATTGCCCGCGTGCGTGCCGTGTTGCGGCGATCGGAAACCGAGATCTCGCCAAAATATTCGGATGAGCGTCTGACGGTAGATTTTGCCGATATGCGGGTCACCTGCGGCGACACGGCGGTGAAACTTACCCGGAAAGAATTTGCCCTGCTCGAACACCTGATAAAGAACATGGGCCGCGTCGCTTCGCGCCAGCAGCTGCTCGACAACGTATGGGGTTACAGCTATTTTGGTGATACCCGAACGCTCGACGTCCACATCCGCCGTCTGCGGCAAAAGCTCGATGAGTGCGGCGGCTGTATTGAAACAGTCGTCGGCGTGGGTTATCGTTTTACCGGATGTAACTGACGTTTATGAATGCCGCTGCTCTAGATTCAGCCAAAACCCCGACATCGCTTTTGCAAAAGATACTCGATACGGCCCGCGAATGTGTGCTGGTGGTCGATGCAAATATGCGCATCGCAAACTGCAACGTCCCGGCGGCGGTGGCGTTTGGGCGTGACGGGCTTGAGATCGAGGGGATGCGTTTGAGCGAGATCATCCGCGATCTCGACCTGCACGAAGCGTTTCGACAGGCAGTAACGACACAGGTGTCGTCCGACGTCAGGCTTGAACTTACACGCGCGGGCAACCGGCGGTTTGACGTTCACGTTGCTCCGATCGAGCTTGACGGTGTGACGCATTCTATTGGATTTTTTTACGAGACGACACAGATCGACCGGCTCGAATCGATCCGCCAGGAGTTTCTCTCAAACATTTCCCACGAGCTGCGCACGCCGCTGACATCGATCCTCGCGTTTGTCGAAACCCTTGAGGACGGCGGTATCGACGACAAGGAAAATAATCTCAGATTTCTCGAAGTTATCCGCCGCAACGCCGAGCGGATGCACAGCCTGATCGCCGATATTTTAGAACTGTCACTGATCGAATCCGGCAATGTCTCGGTCGAGATGCGTGATGTGCGGCTGACCGTCGCTGTTCAGGATGTGGTTGCTGCTCTGTCTGCAAAAGCCGCAACACGCGACATTACGCTCAAAAACGAAGTGCCCGAGGGTGCCGTCATCAGCGCCGACATTGTCCGGCTTGAGCAAATGCTGACCAACCTGATCGACAACGCTATCAAGTTTAACCGCGAGGGCGGCAGCGTTACTGTTTCGTTCGAGCAGGCCGACAGCAAGGACACTATCCGCGTCACCGACACCGGCGAAGGCATCCTGCCCGAGCATATCGACCGGATATTTGAACGGTTTTACCGCACGGATCGCGCCCGTTCGCGTGAGATCGGTGGAACAGGGTTGGGGCTTGCCATCGTCAAACATCTCGCCAAACTCCAGGGCGGCGAGGTTTCGGTCAAGTCTGAACTCGGACGAGGCACGACTTTTTCGATCGTTATCCCGTCAATTACTTCCTAAACAACAAGCACAAAATTTCTACCACGCGCTTGCATTAACGTGCTACACTCAACTTATATCGATTAGAGATGTTTCAGCGAAAAGTCGTTGTTTGAACTTTTAGCACAGTGTTTCCACTCTCTGAAGGAGAGAAGGACCGATGCAGCTTACCGTTGGACAAAAAGTAGCGTATCCAAATCAGGGCATTTGCCTGGTAGAGGGTACGCGCCAATGCACCATCGCCGACACGGCGATGGAAGGATATACGCTGCGCCTGCTCAGTGATAATTCGACGATCTTTGTGCCGGCAATAAACGCCGAAAGCGTCGGCATCAGGCCGATAATCAGTACGGCCAAATGCCGTAAATTTATGGCAAGCCTTGCCGATGATTTTGAGTGTATATCGTGCGACTGGAAAGAACGTTCCCGCGAATTTGCCGACAAGCTACACTCGGGCTGCATCTTTGACGCCGCCGATGTGCTTAAAAAGCTTACTTTCCTCAGCTACGAAAAGAAACTATCATTTCGTGAGCAGACTATGCTCGAAAAAGCCAAATTTCTGATCGTTTCCGAAGTTTCTAACGCCGACAACAAACGCCACGGCCACACCGAGACGGAGGTCTGCCAGGCCATCGAAGCCGCCTGTCTCAAACACCGCGAGATCCAGCCATCGATGGCCGCTACGGCCGCCGCTCACTAACGAGCGGGAGCCGCCGGGGCCGTCACATTGATATCAACTTCGGTTTTACCCGGTTTTGTCTTTAAAATTCCGCTGTAATATACGAGCGCAGCGATGATCGCCACGATCACGACCAGT